>NZ_JAKRVY010000015.1 GCF_023638055.1 Natranaeroarchaeum aerophilus
CAACTTCCTAGTTCTGACGGTTCGTTCCGGTGCTGTCTAGTGATTCACCAGAGCCTATATTTGTTATTCTGTTGGCGACCACACGCAATAAAGAGCCCCGTATCTGCCACCCACGCTACTGACTCCTGAAACGTCTCGAAGGGCTTGCTCATTGTTCCCGCACTCAGTCCTCCGCGGTTGATGGCTGCTCGCGGGCATTCCGGATCTCGCCGAAGTACGGATCGACCGTCTCCATGTCAAGGACAACATCTCGCAAGGCCTGTAGCACAGCAATTGCGAACGCTTGCTGGAAGTCGAGTTCACGGGCTGCAACCCGTTCCGACATCTCTCCCTCGGCATACGGTCTGGCATACGTGAGGGCAGCTGCGAGCTTTCCCAGGCCATGCCGCTCAATCAGGAGATCCAAGTCCTGATCGCGGGGTGATCGTCCGAACGCTTCGATGAGCGTCGGCGTAATCGTGTATTCGTCCCCGTCGAGATTCGCAGTGAGCGTGATCGGGACCGCCGAATACGTGTGGGTCTTCTGCTCTTCGTCTCGGGTTAGCACTCCGAGTTCGACGAGTGTCCCGGCATCCGAGTATGCCGTCGTTCGCGGTATCTCTAGCTCAGCAACGATGTTATCGATGGTCACTTCTCCTTCTCGAAGAACGAACGTGTAGAGACGAGCCAGCCGTGGCTCCTCTAGCAGCTGTGCGACTGACAGCATACCGTTGACGGCTCGCTCAGGATCGCCGGCGGTCTTCGACATACAATTCATAATTCGTGTATTGAGTAATAACGCTTGGGGGAAGAGCAGTCTATAGAACGTCCCCTCACCGAACACCCTTCGGTGAGTGCAGCAGCTCCATACCCAGAGTCTACTAGTACGATCTCAAGGGCCGGTATTCGCTAAGTGCTATCTTCATACTCAAACTCATCCAAGGACTGCCCATCAGGGACGATCTCCTCATAGGGGATAGTGTCAACTGATTCTGCGGATTCCAGACGCTCAAGTAACATGCCGTCTGGAAGTGTCCCTCCTGGATACTTGTCTATGACAACGATTTCTCCATCACTGTTAGAGTCAATCTGGAAGAAGTTGTAATTGACCTCATCTTCATCATAGTATACCGGATTGAGATTACCCGGAGAGAGTTGCAAGCACGACAGCATGATCTCGATGACTTTCCGACAGAGCTACCGAGCGAGTACACAGCGATACTCTACTCGCAGACAGAACCCGGGTTCTCCGAGAACACATCGGTGACTGGACAGTTCGTGGCTGATGCGCGGCGCGAACTCACTACACCGCAGGAATGGAGGTGGTTCCGGGAGGAAATAGGCGCGAACATCATTTTCGGGAAAATCGTCGCGGAGCGGCTGCTCGTCGACAATGAAGATGAATTCAAGCGGTACTACGGATCGGACTTCGACGAACTCCTCCAGGACTGTCTGAGTATCGGTGGAGCGCAGTCAGGTGGGTCGGTCGAGGACGAGATGAGCGAGGCTCTATGGGCTCAACTTGGTGACCTTCCAAAGACGTTACAGATGTCTTCCATGTCCCGACGGCCTCCGAGTGAGTTTTACGATGAGAGGTCGGCAAAGCGATATGCGAAGTCGATGGTTTACAATTTAGGCCCGGGAATCGAGTGACTGAATCGTGAGATAGTGTCCTCCACCTCGCCAATCTCCGACTGCAGAACTTCAGGGTCGAATGGGTCACCAACCTTGGTATGGGCCTGAACTTCTCGCATCCGCGCCTAATTGAACGCGATTCGCAAGTAACCCGGTTCAAGACTTGCTTCCGAATCTTTGCTCAGGGCGACACTGACGATATTGTCCTCTCGGAATTCATTGAACCATCCAACTTTCGTCTCCGGAAGATTGGCAAGCAAATTGGTGACGAAAACGTGCGTATGGTTCATTGCAACATCTGCGAACTCCAGAAGGCTGAATCTGCTTCTCAGAGCGTTGGAAATTTACTGGGACTCCAACCGGGTAGTACCAAAACGCCGTTTCAGGAGCTATGCTACGGCAGCGATATTTGTGGGTGCTCCTCTGATACCAAATCCAGGTATATTGTCATCAGCAACGTCCTCTTTATCGTTGATCCCACCCTCGTCTACTGATTTAACTGTTTCTTCGTCTCCGCTGTCCGCAGTTTCTGGATCGTCTGCCTCATCGCCATCCTGCATATCGTCTTTCTTAGTCTCATCGGGAGGGGATTCACCTTGCTTTGTTGAACGCAGATGTAATGTCTTGTACGTATATAGCGTACATTAACAATCCACATCTTTACACTGGCTTTTGAATCCATATGTTATACCATCTTGTACGTTTATAGCGTACGTATGGTTGGAGTTGATTACAAATCATACTCTGAAGCACTCCTTGCAATGGGGCAAATAATCACTGAAATAAGTCAGGCCGACGTTCCTGAACTAACAATTTCCGATGCTGAACTTGGTGAGGAAGCAACTGTAACTGATTGGGTTGAATTTGCACAGGATACCGACTACTGGGTAGCATGGACCAATATACAGGCAATTGTTCAGGAACATGCTACGCATTATGAAGTTAGCTATGAACTTTACTCAGAATCTACTACGACTAGATTATATTCTTCAATATGCGTCGAATTGTATTCGGGTGAAAAACAGATCGGCATATTGGATATCGGTTACAATGATCTTGGTGAAGTGACTGTTCTTGGGGAGTATCTACACCCCAGTACAGAAGCCTGGGATGTATTTTATGAGGGCATGTTCCCGTTTTCAGATATTGACCCAATAGCTATGGGACGGAAAATCGCCAGTGTGGAACTGTCATATCTCACTGCAGAAATAGGATCCTGTGCTCCTGCCCTTGATTTTTGGCAAACACATCCCGAAACGGGTTGGTACCGGCAAAGTGAATGGGCAGATCTTCGTGGGGTTAACCGGCAGACAGTTAACGATCGACTCCGGGATGCGAAAGAACAACTGGAACATGACTAATTGATACACCTGCTAGCGGTTAGCAGGCAGTTCTTTGGAGGAATGATGACCGCGACCTGCGTCCATCATTCCAGAGAAGATCAGTCATGATTGAATCCGGAATCGGGATCATCCTCGGCATTCCTGAACTCATCTTCGAAGCGTTCCCGTTCTTCAGTGTCATCTGGTAGATCATAGTGAAGATCCTGAACGCGTGGCGAGACATCGCATCGCTGATCGATAGCATCTGACGAAACTCCCCGGTTCTTCTGATCAGTTATGTAACCAGTACGGATGTGATGAGGGGCCCGACTACTCGGACACTTGTACGCAGAATTGTTCTTCTGTGCTGCCTCACACTCATCAGGATCCCGGTCATGCGGACACCCTAAGCCGATCGCACAAGGCCGCGTCCACTTGTAGGCGATTTTCTGCAACATCGATGCACTAATTCGTCCATCACCTTTCGTCAGCAACGGTTCCCGTTCCTCGTCGTCCGTTACGTCTGGGCGCTGATTCTTAAGATAGTCCTGAATGAACTCTGGGACATCACCGTAAATATCGACCTCCCGCTGGCTACTCTCGTCTTTCTTCAGCGGAGTCGCCTCCTTGTGCTCGTACTTAAGAACTCTCTCTTCATAGTCAAAGTGACCTACATCACGGCCCCGTAACCCGTTCTTTCGAGGTCCGGACTGGCACATCAACTCCATTGCGATGTGCTCCACGTCAGCGTATTCGTACTTACGCAGATATTCCAGGGCTGCCTTCGCAATCTCGGGGTCTAGCTTCTTTTCGTCTACGCCGTCCCCAGACTCGTAGTCGACTTCAGGAATATTGACGCACTTCTCGAAGCGAACTGGAGCCATCCGGTGCTCGATTAGATGCAGGATGAACTCCCGGAAGAGATACATATCGTCACCGAGCGTCGTGTCCGATAGCGGCTCATCGCGGTCCAATGACTCGTATTTTCGCCACTTATCGTATCGTTCAACGTCTTCGCTTGTGAGATCGTCAGTAGTTTCGACAAGCGCTTCGTCTTCTATGTATGTCTGAAGGTAATTCAGCTTCCGTTTGTATTGTCCCGTCGAATCGACCGACTCCAGTTTCTTTTCACGGAATTCATTTAGAACTTCATTCATCGGTCGGGACTTGAATGAGAGTTCGGGGAACGACTCAGACATCTCATCCACAACCGTGGATGCAATCGCTTCAAGAAATTCTTCAGATGGGTCTTCCGAGAGACGCTGTTTCAGGAACTCTTCATCGTCGAGGCGGTCGGTCATTGGTGTTTGTCTTGGTATCTTGTTGGGGGTTGCTGCGGAATCATTCGAAGTCGTCTAGTTTACCATCGTACCCGGCGCTGTCTCCAGAGTCCTTGTAAGCGTCTTCCGGCAGAACTTCGCGGATCCGGGCCCGGAAGAAGGTTCGGCAGTATCGTTGCCGGCGCTCAGGTGTCAAATAGTAGTCACGTACCGATGATGGGTCCGTTGCGCCTTGCTCGTCGGCGATTTTCGCGGCCATTTCTAGGAGCTCAGTTTCGGCGTCAGCCATGATGTTGTAGTAGAACGACCGACCGTGTTTCGGAGGTGCATCGCTTCCGTCAATGGTAACATTAGCGCGCTGACAGAGGTCTTTGAACTTCTTTCGCGCCTGTTTTCCACAGAGGAATGACCTACCGTCCCTTGGACTTGGGAAGAGGTGTCCATTCCAATCCGCCTCGCGTGCCCGTTTATCAACGAGGTTGGCCAGCGAGTCAAGACCGAACAGCAGGCTGACCTCTCCACACCCATTCTTCCGGTCTTCGTCCTCAAAACGGATCACCGGATCTGAAGGGTTCAGATGCAGTTGATCTAAGTGGACAGCGGGCAGCTCTTTGGTCCGAAGTCCCCATACACAGTATCCGATTACTAACATCCTCTCTTCGTCAGTCTGCGCAGCATTCCAGAGTCGCCGAACTTGGCCGTCGGTTAGTGGCGTCGGATCGGGGTCTATGTTCCAATTGAACTCCGATTCGATTTCCTCCATCGGATCATACTCAATGCGGTTCGATCGTTCGAGCCATTCGAAGAATCGATGGGCAGCACGCAGGTACTTGAGGGCTGACTCGTCGGAACTGAGGTCTTTTCGGAGGTCTTTTCCTATTTGTTTGAACGTTTCGTAGAGTTCCTGTTGGCGGTCGGGGTCATTCGCGTGCGTGACGACCGCTGCGTCTCCGTATTTCTCACTAAACCGTTGGAGAAACATGTTGATTCGTGATCGAGTGGTTCGTTTTGTCCCGTCGGCCCAGTCACGGCATTCCATTTGATCTTCGAGATAGGTCTTTGCGTGGCCAATTGTTGCGACATCATCTATGTGCCATTCGTATCCAGTATTGCCGCCTGAAGAGGTGAGAAGCACGAAGTATTCAGGTGTACCCATGTCGTGCTTTTCGCGGAGCACCCACCGAAGGTGAGAATAACCGTTATCTGTTAGCCAGCGGACGGCTGGGTAGTCTCGTGGAGAGTTTGGGTTTTGATTTCGCCACTCTTCGAGGATTTCTTCCCCGAGCTCCTGGAGGGCCGTGAGACTGTGACTCCAGTCTCGATACGCGTCTGTCTCGTCGATATCGTCTGCTGGACTGTTCGGCATATGTACCCATATGGGGGTGAAACGGATAAGTCCTATAAGATAGTGAACATGTTAGTGTAACATATTTTCGAGTGTTGAACAGATACTAGCGTAACAAAGATACTACCGTAACACGCTCTTCTGTAGGAGATTGTTGATCCGACTCGGTTGCTCGCGCACCAAGCAGAGATGACTACGTAGACCAGTTCAGCGACCCGTTCGAGTACCGGTGGCACAATAGCTAAATCGCAAGAGGGCACTTCATCAACAATGTGCTACGCATGAGCGTAGCACGGTAATGTTGTGCCCGTGCTCGATACTCGTCGACACGGTTGTCCCACTCGACATACGGGACAGTCTCGGGGGCGTCTTCGAGCAGGAGTGTACCATCATCAAACGAGAGACGCATTCGGTCTCACCTACGGTAGGCGAGGTACTTGTCCTTGCTGGAGCAGACAAAATCAAAAGTAATCTACATCGACAGGTCGTCAGCGATTGACCGAAACTCGTCCTTTGTCGGCTGTCCTCCGATCTCGACTCCGTGGTCACCGACCCAGAATCGAAACTGCTGGTGATTCACATCAAAATGGAGTCCACAGGAGACATCTGGGTCTGCCTGTTTGTACTCGGACTCGCTCACATTCTCACCATCTTGGAGTGTTTTGAGCAGGTGTTCGACGACGTGCGGTCATTGCTTCATTGTCAAGATGTGGTCAGATGCAACGTGCTTGAGTACTTCTTCACCAGTTCTCTATCCATCACCAACAATATGGAACTCACCACTGAACTCGTACGGCTGCACAGTAATACTGAGAGCATACGTTTCGGTCATACGCTACCGTCATCGTTCTGTGGCACAAACGTTACGGCTCCAGTTGCTGTAGGCACGGGTAATGACAGTAGATCGCCGACCTGATGAGGTTGAACTGGAAGGGCTCGAACAACAGTTAGCAGATGCTGATAACGGAGACGTAACCGCACTCACTCAGGGAATCGCAACGTACGAGGCACGATTAACGTCGGCACACGAAGCGGATGAATCCGACCGTTATCGAGGAATTTCCCGAGCGTATCGAGAACGACTCATCACCACGTTGGATGATGTAACACAGTCCGAAGGTTGGAAGTTTCTTGTAGATTTCCTCGATGCATATCATCCAGAGACAACAGATGAGTTCCCACACGTGACGACCATACTTCAGAACGTTACAGGTCGTTACCTCATTCGCACTCGGCTGTCAGACGACGTGGAGGCGATTCCAGTCGAAGCGTTGGAGTATTTTAGCTCGATTCTCGACGGACTCGATGGAGAAGGATACGACTACATCCTCGAAGGAATGCACCCGTACGGATGGGGGATTGGACATCCCAACCACTCGGTTGCCGAGGACATCCATCAACACGCCTCCACGGACATCTTCGTCGTAAATGCAATGCTCGAACACGCATTCTACGCAGACCAGCACTTGGCTGTGGACTTGCTGGAGCGAATCGCACGTGACGACTCGATTCAAGAGCGTATCACATATGCTCGTGGGGAAATATCCGAAACACGAAATCTCTTAGATTCTCCAGCAGGAGCAGTGAGTAATTTCTCGCCGACGATCCCACGCTACTGGGACTGGAATGACGAGCTGGACTATCAGTTTGAACTGGACGAAGACGTTGAGCAACGGATCCGAGATCTCGTAGCTGAGGAGGGAATTGATGACGGCCTGCCCAGTGACTGGGAAATTGATGACTTGACGCTCTGATTCGAAGTTCAAACAGTGCCAAAACTGTGAGTGAGAACTCATCAGCCAACAGATGGTCGTATAAGCGTTCTTTTGTTGGTTAAGCTAGAACCTTAGAGATGCTCTGAACGACGCAGGCAATCAACCACCTGAAGCCGATTCATGGAAGGATCGACCCGATCGAAACTCGGTCAGTTCATCTATTCTGTCTTCGAGTTCTTCGATTTCTTCGTGCAGTTCGTCGGCTCCCTCTCCCTCGGTGGCCGCAAGTTGATCTTTGAGTCCCTGTAGGCGCGTCTCTTTTTTGTCTTCGTCCACGTCGGCCTTTCGCACGTATTCGCTCTCTTCGATTTCGTACACGTCACTCTCCGAGAGCTCCGTTACCTCTAGGGCGTCATCGACTTTCGTTGAATCTACTGTAGTCAATCGTTCGCGTTCGATTCCAGTTGACTCGAACGCATTCAAAACTAGTTCGTCGTCTTTGAGCGAGCGGTTCCGACGACTTGTCCGTTGGACTGACCCGAATTGACCGGACACCGGCTGGTCGTGGTGAAGCCTGTCAAGGAGGACAGCCCGCACGTTCTGGCGCATGTCGTTGGCGTTCCGTTGTACATCCGACAGCAGGGTATAGAGGTTGACCAGCCCCGGCGTCCCCACCTCTTCGAGTGTAGTCACGTTGTGACGTTCAAGAGCATCAATCAGCAACAGAGCATCTGCATACACGTCTACGTCGGGCTCCTCACGCTGTTCGTTGGCGTTATCAGTGTCTCCTTGAGCTTCCACCAACGGAGAACCTGTTGACTGGTCGCTCTCTGTCAGCGTCCCCTCACGGTCGTCCACCTCGAACCGTGGATGTAGAGATATGACGGTGGCATAAGGTTCGGCGTCCGGAGGAAGTCGGTCAAGGTTAAACTCGCCACGCGAATCCTGAATACGCTGGTACAGTGTCTCGAATTGGTCGCGCTGAAGTGGTATTGTCTCACCGTCGTCCCGATGCTGTATGAGTACCCTGTGTTCCTGAACATCTGTGACGCTGAACGCTTTGCGCGAGAGTGGGGTGACAAGTGTGGCGTCTCCTGGGAGTTCTTCGACGTTATCGAGAAGGTTGTGCCACGTTGTGCCGAAGGTCATGGCAGTGGGTAAGGGAAGGGATGATAAAGATTTCAGGTGTATGTCCATCACAGGGAATTGATTTCACAGGTTCATCAATGAATCACCTGTTACACTGCTCCTGCAGATTGCTCGTTTGAACTTCGACCGATTCACATAGATCTTTTACCGTCCGACAAGACGCAGGGCGCATAGCACACACAGTCAGCTCAGAATTTCGTGGAAGGTGTTTCATCTGCTGTCTTGAATAGCGGCGTCTGAGCATGAGAGAGGCGAATCGGGTTAGGAGATCACACGGTTCATCAGTTCACAACAGGGCGTCAACGAACGGCTGTTATACTCAGTCTACTTTGCTGTGGATCCACTGAGATTCCGGGGTCAACCAGAGGAAGATTTAGTTGGGTTGATGTCAACTAAACATCTATGTCCGGATTCACACTACCGGTCAGTGGAGACCGCACCGAGACGCAACCAATACAGTTCTTGGACACGCTTTCGTTTGTCCACGTCCCCAGTGACGAGACGGATAGACGATGGTCCGTTGTTGAAATGCAACTTCGGGAAGGCCACGCCCCGCCTCTCCACGTCCACGAGCACGCCGACGAATGTATTCACGTGATTGATGGGACGATTCATGTCCACACTGAAGAGGACAAGCAAGAGTTGACTGCTGATAGC
The DNA here is from genome assembly GCF_023638055.1 of Natranaeroarchaeum aerophilus. NCBI lineage: Archaea > Methanobacteriati > Methanobacteriota > Halobacteria > Halobacteriales > Natronoarchaeaceae > Natranaeroarchaeum > Natranaeroarchaeum aerophilus. The sequence goes on from NZ_JAKRVY010000015.1 coordinate 9,083, forward strand.
TCAGTCGTGCTACCCCGTGGAGAACCCCATTCACTGCATGCAGTGACAGAGGCCACAATTATTGCAGCCGATTCACCAGGGGGTTTCGACAAATTCGTGGCTGCCGTCGGTGAACCCACTGAAGAGCGAACTATCCCGACGACTCCCCCGTCTGAGGCAGCTATTGGACGCGTGAACGAACTCGCCTCAGATCACGACATTCGCATCGTCGGCCCACCGCCTGTCGGGCCCTGAGGTGTCCTCGATATACTCGACATTCAATTTCTGGCACTATTTATATTAACCTCTGATTGAACGGTCGTAAACAACTTGTAGGAGGACTAACTGTATCGTGGTATGAGTTTGACCGGGCGGCTAAGCCACTACCTCGGCGCGGCACCTGAGTCAGAGCCATATGTGTGCAGCAACTGCGGGGCAACATTCGATGTTCAGTATCATGTTTGTCCTCACTGTGACGGGTTTTGCGTCGAACGTCAACAGTGGGACATCACCGAGTGATGTCGTCGATATCTTGGCGTAAATCGTCAAGCTCGTGTTGCAGGTCCCAGAGACGCTGGGTCATCTCTTCCAGTTGGATCGCATATTTGTCCGGCCCAACATTACTTGCCGTCACCCACAGTATCTCTTCTGCCTCACTGAGGTGCTCTTCAGCCGTCTCCAACTCCTCTTGAAGTTCATCGGAAGAATGTGTGCCCCGATCCATGATATATACGAGTCATTTGTCGCACAAAAACCTCTCTACTAGCTGTAAGAATCTTGCGATCACTCGTAGTAACTCACACGTTTACGAACCTCCGCGAAGGCCACAGTCTCTTTCACGTCGGTGATCTCGACGACTACGCGCTCCCCGCGCTCGGTATCGGGAACGATGACGACGAACCCCCGCTCAACACGCGTGACTCCGTCACCTTGATCACCGAGACTCTCAATCTCAACAGTGCGCTGTTCACCTTCTTCAACCGGTGGCGTTGGTGGATCAGGTTCGTCTGCTGATTGAGCGTCGCTCTCGTTGGATGTCTCATTCAACGAGGTGGGGAGTAAGGCGACACGATACGTTTTGCCTTCCTGGAGATCGCCAAGCTGAACCTCTCGTTTGGGAATCTCAACAGTATACGATTCGTCGTCGTCTTCAACGGTACTGGTAAACAGACAATGTAGTTGCTCGGGAATGTCCATCAGTAAGTCGTAGATCGATATGAGTGGATAGACCACTTGACTTTAGCGTTTGACCTACTCAGGCGCGACGACTGTCTCACAACTCGTGCATTCAGCCCAAATCCCTGCAGTGCCGTCGTCCTTCTCATACTCAACGAGCAGTCGTGCTCTATGGATCGGCTCGCCACAGTCCGGACAGCGACCGAGGGAGGATTCGTCAGTGTTCATTCAAAGGGAATGGAAGGAGCGTGTGACAGGATCCTTCCAAGTGGTATTCGCGTGTGTGTGATCATAGTGGTTTGGTGTCTCTGTTGCAATCCTCAAGCGGTGAGAGGATTCATGGGCCGTGCTGAATAGAGCCGATGGATGCAGCACGATGGCTCTGTTTGTGTCACCGCGGCTATGTTGATACCCTCAAAACATGACAGGATCGTCGTGCTGAATAGAGGGCGCGAGTCTTGCACAAGTGATTAGTCTGATTGAATATTCTGCTTTCCGCCAACCTGAGAAATCTTCGTTATTTCGTTGACTCCACACGGCGGGGCTCGATTGAGGGCACTGTACTCATCGAACGCGAGAAAGCAGAACGCCTGTGCGACGCCGATGAGCTTCGTGATCTCATCCGCGAGCGCGGTGGCAGCCCTGTCTGAACACCTGTCATGACTGGTCTGTCGGCTTTCTTGTTTTCACTCCCTGGCCGCAGTGGACTATTGCTTGCTTGTCGTTCATAAAGTCTCCGTCCAGATGCCGTGTGTCGGTGGCATCGAACCTGGCGGGGAGTCCGATACCGATAGAGAGTCGAGAACGGTCCTGAACGTGCATGTGCAACTGTGGCTCGCTGGCGTTGCCCGAGTACCCGCAGGAAGCGATCTGTTCACCCTGCTCAATAGTGTCTCCCACTTGGACTGTGAGGCTTCCCTGCTGGAGATGTGCAAGCACGGTGACCATATCGCCGTGGTCAATCACAACGTAGTTGCCGTAGATTGAACGGTAGGTTGGGGCTGGTGCACCGTTTGCACGACTGCTGTCGTTCCGACTATCTGTAGCGTTGACAACGGTCCCGTCAGCCGGCGCGAGCACGGGTTCCCCATAACAGTAGTGTGTGGCAGGATCGGTGCCTGAGGCGGCCTTGTCGTAGGTCGATCCCTTGTCATCAGTGATGACAAAGTCGTAGGCGTACCGATGCTGTGGAACGCCGGTATCGTGGGCGAACGTCTTGTCCGGGCTCCCCGAAAGGATGGTCCACTCGTCGTCAAAGGGTAGCCAAAGCGGTTGCTCTTGATCGAACTCGTCAGGGTCGGGGGTGAGCTTGCGCCCACGAACCACAGCCATGTTGCATCGGTGGATAATCGATTGCACGAGTGGAACCGGATGGATGGTCGCCCAGCCAGCTCCCAGATGGCCACGAACGCCAGTCGGCTCTCGGTCTTCAATCCACTCAGTCGGATCTCCCTCGTCTGTCAGCCATTCAAGCGCGATTGCAACAGGGATGAACAGAAAACAAAGGTAAAATAGGCCAAAGACAGGGTGGACCCATTCCCAAAAGCCCAGAAAGCCGAGCCACCAGTATTCGCTGGTGAAGTTCTGGATGCTGTCGAGTCGAGTACCGTCCGTCGAAAGCGGGTGGGTTTCGGTGACTGTCATTGTTGGTTTGGGTTTTGATTCATCGTAGCAGGAGAGTTCATAGTAGCAGGAGGTTCCAGTACCACAGGAAGGTGGCCGTTCCAAGCAGTACGAGTGCTGTCAGGGTGTACAGCAACTGGCGTCGCGGGCTCCAGCACCGGGTGAGCAGGGTGTACAGTGCAAGCGCAACCGTACCAACCGTTGTTGCGACGCCGATGACTGGCAGCGCATACGCCAGCAGAAACGCAGAAGATGGGTCGGTGAGGTAGCCAACGAGATACTGCGTCTGTCCGACAGTCATGTAGCCGAGCAACAATAGTAAAAACGCAAGGAAGGTGCCGCTTCCGAGGTGTGCCATAAGCGACGACAGCCGATCCGGATCAGAGCGCGTTGACGCAAGCCACTCACGACGGGACTCTTCCCGGTTGCGGTCCGGTTTGTATTCGTTGTATGCCCAGCCCAGGCCGAACAGGCTTCCGATGAGCGCACCGCCGTGCAGCGTTGTCGACTGATACCAACTTGTCTCCACGAATGCACTGGGGGTGCCGCCCAGGAACAGCTGAGAGAGCTCACCATCGTCGTCTTCTCCGAATGCAAGCCGGTCGCTGCCGTCCTCGCGCTCGAACACAAGCGGTTCGATTTCGACCCATCGGGTTGCGCCGCCGCCATCGTCAACGAGAAGTGCCCCATCGTCTGCGAGGGCAACGTCGATTGAGGGGGCGTTTAACGTCGTTGTAAAGAGGCTATCGTGTGCTTGTGTCCCGTGTCGAATCGACCGATAGCTTCCAGGGAGCTCCTCCGCACGATGTGGGTCGCTTGGATTGGGAGACTCGTGTGAGGGGTCGGGAAGCAGCGCTTCGACGACCGTATCGGCGAGGTCGAGTTCCAGACCGTTGTCGTTGTACGCGGTGAACACGCCGATATCATGCTCCGGAGCGAGGCGGAGTTCACTGGTGAACCCACTGGCTGGACTGGCGCCGTCGTGACGGAGCACCCGTGTGTCGCCGTGTCTGCTTTCAGCGAACCCAAACGCCATCCCCGAAATCGCCTCGTGGTGGGTGAACCACTGCTGATGAGAGTGGTCGATCGCAGCAGGATCGAGCACCTGCTCGCCATCGAGGCGCCCTTCGTTCAGATGGAGCAGCATGAACCGGGCCATATCAGTGGCACTGGCCGACATCGCGCCTGCTGGGCTGATGCCCAATCCACCGAACCTTCCGGCCGCTCCAATTCCGCCTTCTCCAGTTGCGTGGACTTCGTCTATCGCGCTGGGAAGTGGCTGTGCGAAGCTCGATGTCTCCATCCCTGCAGGTTCGAACAGTACAGCTGCCATCGCTTCGGCAAAGGGATCGCCAGCCGCTTCGGCGAGTGACTGTCCGGCCAGTGCAATCCCGTGGTTCGAGTAGGAACCCAGTGTTCCTGGCGACCGTACCTGTGCAGGCATCGGATCGAGATGCTCGGGGAGTGGCCCCACGTCTTCGGGCGATGGGAACCACATATTGTGGTTCGTTGCTTCGAATCCCCCAGTATGGGCCGCAAGGTTGGCAAGCGTGACTGGCTCATCCCAGTTGACGAGCCCGTTGTCAATGTACTCCTGAACTGGCGTTTCTGGGTCGAGATTGCCGCGTGCGATCAGTTCCGCGATTGCAGTACAGACGACGGGCTTTGAGACGGAGGCGATCCGAAATGGCGTCGTCGGTTCGGCAGGAAGGCCAGTCTCCGAATCGGCGAGACCGTACCCTTCCGAGAGGACAACCTCATCATCGACAACGACTGCGACCGCCGCACCCGGAACGTCCGCGTCTTCGAGAAGGTCCTCGACGATCGACGCTATCTCGCGTTGGTGGTCGTCGCCCTCCGCTGCGGCGCTGTCGCGCTGCTGTTGACCTGCATCGTCGGCTGATCGGGGGCGGGCAATGCCTGCTACGGTGCCAGACAGCGTGATGCCGGCTGTAACCCCGCCAACGCCAGTGAGCACCTCGCGTCGTGTCTTTGACCGTCTGCATTGATGTTCATCAGACATGTGTTTGACTGTCCGACTGTCGTACAGCTATCTTTCACTCACTGTCTGAAGTCAGTCGTGCGAAAATCTGGCCGATTGCAACGGGCACAGCGATAGGGCCGATCGCATGTGCGAACTGCTTGAATGATTCGAGCATCCCAGGCTTATCATCAGACGGTCCCAGATACAGCAGCAATGGGGTTTCCGGTGGGCCGTACACGTCCATCTCCATTCCCTTCTCAGAATAACACGTATCAAGCACCGTTATCAGATCAGTCTCCTGTAAGTTGTCAAGATGGTACGAGACCTGCTGGAGTGAGAGGTCAAGTTCGTCAGCAATGTCCTGTGCTGCCATTGGCTCTTCGTTGAGTGCGGTGAAAATCTCTTGACTCGTTTCCGATGAGAGCGTTTTGAACACGTCTGCGGTGTGCTCGTCATCGATACACAACAGATCTGGGTCGTCGCTTCGCTTGATGGAAGCGTCCGATGAGGTTGGAAGGAGCGTCCCCATTATACTGGTACCATTCGAATCGAATCCTGATATAGATTCAGTTCGATGAAAACTGATTTTGACCCTTATGCCGTACCACTTCGACAGTGGAGCCGGTTCGCCGCGCCGACGACACCGACGGTTGTACGTGTCTCAGATGTCGCACTGTCGATAGTGCGCTCAGACGACGCTCAGTCGCGGGAGATGTTCTCTGGGCAGTGAACCTGTTCCAGCGCTCTCCCTCAGTACTCTGGGTCGTGCTGTTGGTTGTGGGCCTGAGCCTTGTACTCTGGCCAGTGGCGGAATCACTGCCACAGACCTGGCCTGTTGAAACCGGTGTCGCCGTTTTTATTGTACTCAGTGCGACCGTCCTGCGGACCTACGCTGTTTCGCTCACCACCGCGAACCTCCAGAACTCGACCCGGTCTGCTTGGGAGCTCTTTGTTGCAAGCCAACGACACATACCGGCGGTCGTCATAATACTCGTTGCAGTACTCGTTGCTGCTGGGGGCGCTATTCTGGTCGGTTCGATCTTGAGTTGGGGAGTCGTTGTGACGGTTCCATTCGTGACCGAGCAGATCTATGATGGTGCCTCTGCAACACTCATTTTCGGCTCGCTCTCGGCACTTGCTGTGTTCAAGTTCTGGCTTGCACCCGAAATCTGCATTGCGGGGAACTACGGGCCAGTGGCGGCGCTCAAACTGAGCTGGTCGGTGACGAGCCTGTACTGGGTCCGCGTGCTCGTTGTCATCGTTGGCTTTGCACTCACAGTGTACCTTCCCGAACTCGGGGGACGGGCAATCGTAGCGGCCGGCGGGGACTGGCTACTTTGGCCACCGCTGACTGGGCTTGTGCAACTTTTGTTCTACAGCGTCGGATATGTAGTCTGGTTTGCCGTGGGAACACAGATCTATCTCCGATCAGTGCTCGATCAGTAAACTGTCGTCACTACATGTGTGAGCGCCTCAGAACGGTGAAAATCAATTTTAACCGTAGATAGCGACTTTTTGCTCACCAGTAGTATGTCCTGTAGCGATGACTGAAAGTGAACCAGTACTGCAAACAGCGAATCTGACAAAGACGTTCGGCGAGATTGACGCCGTACAGGAACTTGATCTCACAGTACGACAGGGAGAGATTTACGGGTTTCTCGGCCCAAACGGTGCTGGAAAAACCACGACGATCCACATGATCTTGTCGCTTGTCCGACCAACGTCCGGACAGATCTGGCTGTTCGGCGATGAGGTCGATCCAGCAGCGTCGACTCCTCGTGAGCGAATTGGCGTCCTGCCTGGTCACGGAGGGCTCTACGACAACCTCACCGCACGCGAACATCTTGAGTTCGTGGCTCGAATCAAGCAGGTTGATGTCAATCCTGAACATTTCTGTGAGCGGGTTGGACTGGCGTCGGCAATCGACCAGCAGGCTGGCGGGTTTTCGACCGGCATGCGACAACGACTCAAGCTTGCGATGGCGCTTGTTGGCGACCCCGAACTGCTCATGCTGGACGAGCCGACTCGTGGACTAGACCCGAACGGAGCACGACAGATACGACAGCTCATTGAGGCCGAAAACGAGCAGGGAACGACGATCTTCTTCTCAAGTCATATCCTCGGGCAGGTCGAACAGGCCTGCGACCGGGTTGGTATCCTCGAAAGCGGCTCGCTCGTTGCAGAAGACACCATCTCGGAGCTTCGAACACAGCTTTCCGAGCCGAACACGCTTCAGGTCACGTTTGAGACGCCCCTCAACGGCGCGTGCAGTCACGTCGACACGTGGGACGGTGTTGTGAGTAGCGATGTTGATGGCAACACCGTTGAACTGGTACTCGAAGAGCGCTGTGTCACCAACGAGGTGCTTGCAGAGCTCTGTACAACGGCTGAACCAAGTGTGCAGTCGGTCTCGACGGAAGGCCAATCGCTTGAGGATCTGTTTGCTGCCTACACGGAGACGGAGGTGGAAGCATGACGTGGCAAGCGATTGCTCGCAAAGATGTCGCGGACTCGATCCGCTCGCAGACGTTTGTGTTGCTTATGAGTGGGTTCGTCATACTGACCTTCGCACTGAGTCTGATGCAATATATTTTCAGTGATCCGTCGTTCGAGGACGGTGTTGGTGCGGCGTTCGGGACGATGAGTTTCCTTGTTCCGATCGTTGCAATACTGCTTAGCTATTCGGCAATCGTCGGTGAGCGCCAGTCGGGGAGTCTGCACGTGCTTCTCAGTCTTCCAGTCAACCGGAAAGAGCTACTGCTTGGGAAGATTGTCGGTCGCACGCTTTCGCTGTTTGTGCCAATTCTGATCGGATATCTGCTGGTGATTCCGTTTCTGTACCTGCTGTATGGGGGTTTCGCACCGTCGGAGTACGCGCAGTTTCTCACGACGAATCTCGGAAACGGCATCCTCTATACAGTGCTTGGAGTGTCCGTTTCCGCGGCGCTCACCTCCTCTCGTCGCGTTCTCACAGCGCTTGCTGGGATGTTCCTGACTGTCTACTTTGCACTGTACGTCCTCGGGGACCTCATCTACTGGACGATCCACAGGACCGTTCCCGAAACACCGCCGACATGGGTAGAGTTCATCGCAACGCTTCCGCCGCATGAGGCTTTGGCAAACGTCGTGGATGCACTGTGGACACAGGAGATATCGATGGAAGCACCGTTGTTGCTACAGGAATGGGTAAGCGCGCTTGTCTTCTTCTTGTGGCTCATCATCCCTGTTGTTATTGGTTACGTCCGCTTCCGGAATAGCGACATCATCTGAACTGTCTGTTGGCTCATAGAGCCTTCCAAAGGGAGTGAGGGGGTCGTTGCAGCAGCAGTAGTTTTGCGGCTCACATATTATTCATCATATTTACTGCACTCATCCTCTATATTCAGCGGACACTGAGCTGACTTGTTACCGATATGTCGCCTTTCAATTCAAGCCAACCGCGTTTTTGTGGTGGATGACGGACAACTATCACCAGTCAAATGAATGGGCACAGCAGCATCGACAATCGTTGACTACGCGGCACACCCATGAGGATGTACTCACTGACCGGGAGTTTGAGCTTCTTTTAGAAGCGTGTAGTTCACTGCCAGAGCCGCGAGATTTGCAGGCGCGGTTCGTGTGTCTGGCCGCGGGCCGACTTGGGTTGCGTGCTGGCGAGATCGCTCACTTCCGTGCCGACTGGATCGACTGGGATCGGATGCTGCTTCGTATTCCGCAACACGAACCCTGCGAGTGTGGCTATTGCCGTCGCCAAGCATCACAAGAAACCACTCACAATGAGCAACTCTCACAGGAAGAGGCGATGAAGGGACGCTGGCATCCGAAAACGGTCGCTTCAGCCCGGGCGATTCCCATTGACCTGTCGCTCCGCCTTGAGCTGTGTCTTGAACGATTTACTGACAAGTACGAAGCGTTTCCCCGGTCACGAACCGCGGTCAACAGACGAGTGAACGCTGTCGCTGAAGCCGCAGACATTGAGGGTCGAGTATATCCCCATTGTCTCCGGGCTACCGCTGCCAGTTACCACGCATACCAAGGAGTCGCGCCTGTTCCGCTCCAAGCCCTGATGGGGTGGAGCGACCTAGCGACAGCTCAAAAGTACATCCGTATCTCCGGGAGAGCCACTGCCGACGCTCTTCGACAAGTCCATCACCGGTGAAAATCAAAAAACTGCCGCCGCCTTCTGCAAATCACCGCCTGACAGGTCTGATATGTTACTTGACGGCTGTGCAAGATGGACAGCGCGAATGTTGCAGAGGTGACGAGTGGGGCTGATAGTGCAATACTTGGAGTGAGAAGCGTAACTTCAGGTACGAATGACAGCATACCAGCTCTGGTTTTCATCGGGATTCAACAGTACTCATAGACAGGTTTGTTGTCTCCGGTGCTCAGGAATAGCCCTCGCGTCGTCTCACTGTTTCCTTGACCGTTAATTGTATCAATTTATCCGAAATCAATCTAACATTGAGCTATGAAAGGACTGAAACGCCGCATTATCAGTTATATGATCGTTCTTGGAGTCGCACTCATTGTCACGTCCCTCGGGTATCAGTGGGGGATGGCGACGTACGAAGACCGGCCACGGAGCTTTCTTGACTCGCTGCAGTTCACCGTCGAGATGTTCACAACGACCGGGTTCGGCGGTGACTCGCCGTGGGAGAGTCCACAGATGCATACGTTCATCATCGTGACTGATCTACTCGGTATGGCACTCCTCGTTGGGGCTCTCCCGGTCGTTGCCACTCCCCTGTTACAATCCATGTTGTCTTCAAGCGCACCTGAAAAGGCGGACGAGGGCCTGACGGACCATGTCGTGATCTGCTCGGATACGACGCGCTCGGAGGTGCTAATCGACGAACTCGATTCCCGGGGGATTCCGTACGTGATTGTTGAGTCAGATCGAGACAGAGCAGACGAACTGTACAAAACAAACGATCATGTTATCAAGGCCGATCCAGCTTCGACCGACGGTCTCGAAGCTGCAAAAGTTGCATCCGCGCGAGCAGTAGTCGCCGATGTCTCGGACCAAGTGGACGCGAGCATCGTTCTCACGGCAAAGGAAGTCAGTCCAGATGTTTCAGTCATCAGCGTCGTCGAAGACCCCGACAATGCGCGATATCACGAGATCGCCGGGGCGGACCACGTTCTCTCACCGCGGTCGCTAATCGGCCGGAGCCTCAGCAAGAAGGTGACGAGTGCGATGCGAACCGAGATCGACGAATCAGTTGCGATCGGCGATGAACTACGTCTGGCGGAGATATCGATCCGTCACGGGAGTGCCCTCGCCGGTACAACGCTCGCAGAAAGCAACATCCGCGAGGAATCGGGAGTAACCGTCATAGGCGTGTGGGTGGACGGGCGGTTTAATCCGGCACCGGGTCCGAAGACACGGTTGCCACCGGGAACCGTACTCCTTGCCTCGGGCCGCACCGACCAACTGGAACAACTCGTCGAGATGACACAGTCTACGATTCGTGGATTCAAGTCAGAAAACGTGGTGATCGTTGGCTACGGACAGGTTGGGCGGTCGGTTAGAGATGAACTGGATAAGACAACAATCACGTATACGCTAGTTGATAAAGCTGACACAGAGGGGATCAATGTTGTCGGTGACGCGACAGAGCCGGAGATACTCACCGAAGCTGGAATCGAAGACGCCGACACCGTGGTACTTGCACTACCGGACGACAACACGACGGAGTTCGCCACGCTCATGATCCGTGACCTGGCTCCCGACACCGAGATCATCGCTCGGGTTAATCAGCAGGAAAACGTCTCGAAAACATACCGTGCCGGAGCCGACTACGTCCTTTCACTTACGAGCGTTACTGGTCGCATGATCGCTTCACAGATCTTTGAAAACCGTGACCTGCTTTCGTTGGAACAGCAGGTCAAAGTGATCCGCGAACGTGCTCCACAACTCGTCGGACAGTCACTCGCCGAAGCGAACGTGCGCGACAGGACGGGTTGTATTGTAATCGGACTGGAGAGCGGTAGTACGGTGATTACTGATATTGGACCACAGACAACATTCGAGCCGGAAGATGAACTTATTATTGTTGGGACGGACGACGGGATTCGAGCGTTCGAACAGGCGTTTTGCTGAACTCACCCTCTGTATCGGTCACCGCAGTTCTGAAAGTGGCCTGGTAGTTCATTCAGCGAGTGCTGAATAGAACGCGCGAGTCTTGCATGAGTCACTGGACGGATAGCGAATGTTGTGATCAGTCGATACAGGCGATATCTCCCTCAGGACTCCTATAATTATTTTGGAGTGTTTCTACTGAACCAAATGAGTAGAGTGCGTATTGGTTCTCATTTTCCAATCTCAGATCATTGTGGGAAAATCACCGGTACGGGTGATTTCAATCTCTTCGTTTGCCACCGGTAGCAGGACGCATCTGATTAGTGATCTCATGATTAGTCCCCGTTGATCTGACACGACGCAATTTCCGCACCCACACCACTGGGGAAGTGACTGTCTACATTTATCATAGTGGAACACGTGACATTCCAGCATTTGACTGTTTGTGCCGGGAATCGTTCTGAATTAGTCGTGCTGAGATCTAAACAGTGAGAGACAATAGCTTATTACACACTGGGTCCGGTCGTATGGTCTCTCGGTTAGCATCTTGACTAGCTGAACTCAACCCACGACACCTTACATCGATAGTAGTAGTTCAGTTCCCTCTTTATGTAGTTCAGGACTCGAATCGACTTATGATCTCCCGTCAGCTTGGATCAAACCGCTGACGTGGAATTAGTCTCTTCTGATTCGTTTTTAAATGTGCCAAGAGCGTCGTCGGTATTAATCCCTCGTGAGAGTAGCGTTACGATGTCGTCGGGATGAAACACTGTCTTTCCACGTGGTGTAAGAACCTGATCCCCACGTTCGACAGAGATGATGAGGATTTCATCCTCAAGCACACCATCGGAGACTGCTTCCTGAATCGATTTTCCAGTGACAGGAGCGTTCTCCGAGACTGTGACTTCGATTACGTTTGTGTTTCCAGCAAGACTAATGAAATCAGTCGGTTCATGTGGTTGCTGCTTTCCATCAGGTCCAAACGGTACATACGGAAGATCAGATTCGCTCCGGATGAGATGCTCTTCTTCGATGTCGATCCCCATCTCTGAAATGGCATGTGCTATCCGTTGTAATGATTCGACACCCTCGCCGATCGCCTTGATATGCAGGTTTCGTTTGCCGCTCATCAACTCTCGAACATTAATCACTCCGGGGATCGACCGTATCTCGTGCGCGAGGGATTCCCGTTCGGCGACTGGAACGGTACAGATGTAGAGATTCGTCAACCGGTTACCAGCGCGTTGGAAATCAATATCCGCTGAGTATCCACGGATAATGCCGTTTTTTTCAAGCTGGTTAATGCGATTTCGGATTGTTCCTGCTGAAACGTTCAGCCCGTCCGCTATTTCCGGCGCAGAAACACCACGTGCATCGGTCATTAACCAGTAAATCGTCTGTTGGTCGATTTTGTCGAGACGAATCCCATTATTCGATTCTGTGGTCATATGGTCCCCTTTCAAAGACCTACGTGGTACAACACCTAAATTCATCACGTTCCGCATTAGAGTGTTATTCACTCATATTCACAGTACCGAGATACCGCCACTGCAGTTTTGATTCCCCTTCGATACGCGGTACTTTTTGCACGTGGTACAGGAACGGTCCATGCGGACAATCCTCACAATCCTTACCACACGGCTGCCGTTTGACGACCGTCGTGTATACTGGATTCTCTTCTATCCGAACGATCTCTTCACCTGGGCCTGCCTCAATTCGGTCGCTTACGCTCAACTGTTCGAACTCGTATCGCCGCTGTGCATACTCGATAACAGCTCGTAGTTCGGATTTGTCGAGCTGTTCAATCGCTTCGACGATTGCCGTCGGAAGTGCGTTCGGCGGGGTCGGTTCTGTGCTTGTCATTGTTTGTTTTTGTTAGGTGTACAGATCGAACCGCTTGAGGACAGCACCAATAAGGACTGCAACTGGAATTATCTCCAGCCGTCCGACCCACATATTGAGTATCAGCATCCATTTCGTCACGTCCGGCATATCAGGGCCAGTAATCCCAGCATCGAGGCCGACGTTACTCTGTGCGCTCATCACATCAAAGATGACGTACTCAACCGGGTATTCCGGCGATAGCGCCCACAGCATAACCGCAACCCCAATGATGAGGAAGACGATCCAAAGGACAAACACGACTGTCGCTTCGGTGTATTCCCGTTCGGCCTGCTGTTCGTCGAGTGTCCGCTCACCGAGTTTCAACTGCCGAACTGCACTGTCAGGTGCAAAGACTCCGCGAATCTGCCAGAGCGTCCCTTTCAGCAGCGTCGCAACACGGATCAATTTGAGCCCACCCACAGTTGAACCGGCAGCAGCACCGGTCAACATCCCCAGACAGATGAGGAAGGTGGCACCGGCGGACATCGCTCGTTCGGTTCCGCCGCCGATGGCTGCCGTTCCGAACCCGGTGTTCGAAGTCGCGGAGACGAACTGGAACAGCCCCGCTCGAAAGTGCTCTTCAAGCGTCGTGAACTGTCCGGACGCGTCGCCACCTGTGAGCAGTAACGCAGTCAGTGCCAGTGAACCGACGGTGAACCAGATGAAGATCCATCGGGTCTGGAGATCCTTATAGAAGTTCTCGATCTCCCCTTTCAGAATCAGGTAGTGGATCGGGAACGCGATACTTCCCGCAACCATGATCGGTACAACGGCGTACTGAATGATCGCGCCATACTCGCCAATCGACGCCCCGTGGACGGAGAATCCACCAGTAGCGATTCCAGTCATGGCATGGTTGATCGCCGGCCACAGAGGCATCCCCACTATAAGCAACAGTGTGATCGCGGCGATCGTCAATCCAAGGTAGATCTTCCAGATCTCCTTGACTGTCGATACCACGCTTGGCATGACCTTGCTTTTCTTTTCTCGGGCTTCGGATTCGAACAGCGTCAGCGATCCACTCCCCGGCCGTGCGAGGATGGCGACCGTCAACACAATGACTCCGACGCCACCGACCCACTCGGTGAAGGAGCGCCACCAGTGGAGCGACCGCGGTAGGTCATCCTCGACACTGGCCATTGTTAGCCCGGTGCTGGTGTACCCACTGATGCTCTCGAAGATCCCGTTGAGCGGGTCCCGGAACACGTCTGTCGTTGAATCAACGGCTGGTGTGTTCATCCAGACTGGGTAGGGATTGATGTAGATTGCCCAGGCAATTAATAAAAACGGCAACGAACCTAAAAATGCGAGTACGCCCCACGCGCTGGCGGCCGTGATCATTGCTTCGACCTTTCCAGGTGAGGGAGCGTCACGGAACCAGCGAGCCAACACTGTTCCCACGCCACCCATGATGACTGCGGAGATGGCGAAGGCAGGCATCGCATAAAATTCGGCGTTCACCCCTGCGACGACTATGGAAACGACGAGCATAAGCGAGACGACCTGGAGAATCCGCCCCACGTCACGTGCGACAGTCGGAAGAGTACTCATTGTATTCGATTAACTGCCATTTGAACCGTGGCCGAACGTGGAGAGAACCTCATCAACAGACGTATCGTTGACCAGTACCGTCACGAGATCGCCTGACGAGAGGACAGTGTCCCCTTTTGGAGTCAACACATCCTCGCCACGTTTAATTGCAGCAACGAGGACATCCTCTGGGAGAAGGCCCTCTGCCCTGGCTTCCGAGAGAGGGTGTTGAGTGATTACAGATCCGTCCGCTGGTTCGATTTCGATAAATTCGGAATTTTCACTCAGTGTCATGAAGTCCTTGATACCGGGGTAGCGAACCGAGTGATACAGATGATCCGCGATCAGTTGCTGTGGGTTTTCGACGATGTTGACGCCGATCTTTTCGAAGATCGGGATGTGGGCAGGATCGTGGACCACACTGATGAGTGATGGAACATCGTACTCACGGGCGAGCAGCATCACCATCGTGTTTACCGCATCGATGTTCGTGGTGCTGATGATCGCATCTGCACGGTCAATACCTGCGTCTTCCAGGATGGTATTGTCGGTCGCGTCAGCGTTGAGCACGAGACAATCGTACGTACTGGAGATCTCGTTTGCGACTTCCTCGTCCTGTTCGACAACGACAACGTCGTTACCGTCACCCGTCGCCATTTCGATGAGGTTCGACCCGATTTTTCCCGCTCCCACGATTATCAGGTACATTACTTCGACACCTCTGTTAGATTGTCTCCGTCAGTATCAGGAAGCGAAACCACCGGACATGGACTCTCTGAAAGCAATTTGTCCTTCAAATCACGTGAGAATAGTTGGGAAAGCAACCCAGACGACTGCCGAGGTTTGAAGACGATTGCGGTGGCATCGTGTTCGGTTGCACTAGCGACGATTTCAGCGACTATATCGGAACCAGCACGAAGTTCCGTCTCGAACGCGTCTCCTGTATCCAGTGTCGTTTCAGCACTCTCGAACCAGTTACCAGCCTCTTGCTTCAGTGCCTCTGGTGATGCCGGATCCATATATCCCTCTGTCTGCTCAATTACGTAGAGGACATTCACCAGGTCCACCGAGTCATCAAGATGTGGACGCAAGGCAGCACACGTTGCTTTCGTATCCTCTTTGTTTGCGATTGGAACGATCACCCGACGTAACAACGGATCGGTCATAGCTGATCCCCTCTCTCTGGTATCCTCGGTGGGATTCTGGGATCATACGATCTCGGTTTCAGTGCTATCATACTTCGTTTCACAATCACCATTGCTCTTTGAGCAATATAATCCTATCTATTTTCTCAACAAGAAATTTTTGCCCCTGTGTATTGCTTATCGAGTATATTGGGCAGCCCTGCAGTTGTATCCCATAGACTCTTTTAATTCTACAACCGAAATACAACCAGTAATATTAATTAGCTGCTCGTCCCGATTAGGAAGTATGAATCTAGCTACGGATGCCGTAATATACCCCTCTGTAATTAGGGGTTCAGAAGAAACATACAGAAACGGAGCAGATTTTGACACATGAGCGAGCAAGAACTCGCCCGCGATCTCGGGTTTCTCGAAGCGTACACGCTAGGGCTGGGGACGATGATCGGTGCAGGAATATTTGTACTCCCTGGCATCGTTGCCGAAGCTGCGGGTCCAGCAAGTATGGTTTCGTTCACCATCGGTGGCGTCGTAGCCCTGCTCGCCGCGCTCTCCCTCTCCGAACTAGCGACTGGAATGCCAAAAGCTGGTGGCAGTTATTATTACATCAACCACGCACTCGGGAGTTTTTTCGGAACAATTGTTGGTTGGGGAATGTGGGCTGGACTGATGTTCGCAACTGCATTCTATATGCTCGGGTTCGGCCAGTACTTGCTTGATCAACCCTCCACTGCAATCGGCGTTGTCGCAGCGGCACTGGTGATGGCAGCATTGCTCACATTGCTCAATTATCGAGGTGTCAAAGAAACAGGTTCGTTCCAGAATATTATCGTCATCTCGCTCGTCGGGTTGATCCTTGTCTTCATCGCTGTCGGTCTCCCACAAGTCGATCCGGACTTGTTGCAGCCCTTTACAGCTGGGCAGGGCTGGCCCGCTGTCGGTGTCACTGCAGGGACGGTCTTCGTGACGTTCATCGGGTTCGAAGTGATCGCAACTAGTGCCGAGGAAATCAAACAACCAGGTCGGAATCTCCCACTGGCAATGGTTGCAGCAGTCGTCACGCCGACGCTTCTCTACGTCCTCGTGATGCTCGTCAGTACAGGCGTTCTGCCGGTTCCCGAACTTGCAGCCTCAGACGTGCCTGTGGCCGACGTTGCTCGGGCAACCGCCGGGGCCCTTGGAGCAGTCACGATAGGTGGCTTCACCATCCAGTTCTCCGTTATTGGCGGGGGAATCATGATTATCGGTGCAGTCCTCGCAACGATTTCGTCGGCGAATGCATCGATCCTCTCGGCGGCGAGAGTCAACTTCGCAATGGGGCGGGACAAGATCCTCGCGGATTGGCTCAACCAGATTCACAGCAAGTATCGAACGCCGTACCGTGCAATCCTGGCTACCGGTGGTGTGATCCTGGCATTGATAGCCAGTCCGCTCCCAATCGATACGTTGGCTGACGTTGCCGCATTTATGTTCCTTGTGACGTACGCGCTGGTCCACATCGCAGTAGTCGTACTGCGTCGGGCTGAACCCGAGAACTACGATCCGGATTTCCGCATTCCATCGTGGGGGTATCCGGCGATTCCCATCGTCGGATTCTTTGGCTGTGTGGTGGTACTCGTCCAGATGGGAGACACACCGCTCGTTACGGTGAGTGGAGTGACACTCCTCTCTGTTGTCCAGGCTATCGGTATCGGAATTATTCTGCTCTCTATCGGGTGGTGGGCATACTATGCCCGGCAAAAGGCAATTTCGACAACACTTGTCGGCGAAGCGGTTGCGCCCACTAAGGAAGCTGTGTCCGAAAACGAGGTTTATCGAGTGGTTGTTCCGATTGCAAACCCTACGACTGAGCAAACGCTGATACGGTACGCCGCAGCCAGTGCGTACAGCCACGAGGGGCCGACAGAACTCATTGCCGTTAACGTGATTGAGGTGCCACCGCAGATGTCCCCTGAACAGATCGAACTCGAAGAAGAACGTGTCAATATCCAGCAAGACTTACTTGAGAATGCTAAGGAAACCGCTGAAACGCTAGATATTCCCCTCCGAACGCGGGCGATAGTCGGTCGGAATGCTGGCAGTGCGCTCCTCTCGGTAATCAAAGAGGAAAACGCAGACCATGTATTAATGGGATGGGGCGGGTCGTCTCGTCGTCGTGATGCGATCTTCGGAACGACTCTTGACCCTGTAATCGAGAGAGCGCCGTGTGAAGTGACCCTCGTGACGAACCCGCGTCCGTCGCCGGGGAGAATCGTCGCGCTAGCTGGTGGGGGGCCGAACGCCCCAGTTGCGGCTCGCCGTGCTGGTGAACTCACTCGTACGTTTGAGAACGCGTCACTGACGTTGCTGAATGTCCAATCCCCAGCGGACAACGACTCCCCTACAGAAGATGATCTCGACGAACGAGAAAGTCCGACATCCAAAGGTGAGGCCGCAATCTCGGAAGTCGCTGTGAAAGCAGAACTTGAAGAAACCGAATACGACTCGCAAGTCATCGTGAGTGAAACCGTTCGAGAGACCCTAATCGAGTCTGTAGGTAAGTACGATACGGTGAGCGTAGGAGCAACTGGACAAAGTTTCGTGGCTCAAACCTTGTACGGATCGATTCCACAGACGATTGTCGAAGAGAGTGATGGAACAGTACTTATTTCTCGTGATGCAGATCGATCACCGCGAACGCTCCGGGAAGCACTCGGAGAAAACCTACGATCTATTCTGGAAGGATGATGAAATTGAGAGAGAGACTCCGACCAAGCTCACCGAATCAAATTCTGTTTGTTGTGATTGGTTGGATGAGTGTATCCTTATTAGTCTCTAGAGTATACAATACTTCATTAGTTCGACTCGGAATACTTGTTATTTCTGTGATTTTGTTAATCTGGGCAATCTGGGGAACTCAACATCTACTCGAAAACGAGCGTCAAAAACGGTATCGAAAAAGATGACTACTCAGGATATGGAGTTGAGGCACAGATCGCTCAGAACAGACGATGCGGGCAACAGACAATCCAGTTATATCGGGGGTGGAATTCTAAGAAAAGGGCTCTGGTGAATCGTTATGGGGCGTTGGGGTACAGCTGTTGAGCGTTCGTTGTAACCTCCTTTGTCAAGGATCAATCGAAGGTCTTGCGGAGATAGCCACGTTGAGAACGAATATAGAGACATTCTCGCCGCGATTGCTCGTCGCTTTAGACCCCAATTCGGACGCAGTCTAGTGATTCACCAAAGCCAAGAAAAGTTAATGAATTGTCCGGTAGTAGCGTTGATTCATATGGGATTACTCGAAGTTCTACGCCGGTCAGGAGATGGCATTAATTGTGCCATGTATGAATGCCGAGACTGTGGGACAACACTCTCACCAGAAGCGACGGAATGCCCTACTTGTGAGTCTACTGAAATTGCTTGTTACACCTTCTAATTGCCCACCGACTCGAATGTATAATCTATGCGTCTGTCTCAGTCTGCGGGAGTACAATGACTGGACGTTCGGATTTTGTTACGAGCTTGAGTGAGAGGTCGCCGGAGAGAAACTGCATGATTCGGTTCCCATCGCGCGGCCTGTATGCGATGGCACTTGCGTTGAGCTCTTCGGCAGCGTCAAAGATTGCCCCGACAACATCTCGGGCGTAGGCCGTATGCTCGTCTGCGTCTGGGAAAACTCTGCGAACGGCGGCGTACGATTCCTCAGCCAAGTCTTCGGATTGCTCGACGGGTGTTTTATCCGGCACTCCCCTTCCCTTCTCAACAACATGAAGTGCCGTCACCTGTTCAGGATTATACGGCTCAAGTAATTCTACTGTCTTTCGAGCATCCTCCTCATGTGCGACCGGAAGGAGGATATGTTCAAGGAGTTCGCGCTGATGTGAGTCACGTTCTCTATCCATACAGGAAATAGAGATCACTACATGATAACAGTTGTTCGGGCTCTACCTACCCTGCTCAATACGCAGAGATACTAATTAATTGGTTCATCTAAAGACATTCGAAACCAATACCGACGAACTGATAGCTTCATCCTTCATATTTAGCACTCGGGTTGTGACAACTTATATGGATTTTATAGAGTCGCATAACCATCATTCCCTCAATCGCTCTTCTGTAGGAGATTGTTGATCCGACTCGGTTGCTCGCGCACCAAGCAGAGATGACTACGTAGACCAGTTCAGCGACCCGTTCGAGTACCGGTGGCACAATAGCTAAATCGCAAGAGGGCACTCCATCAACAATGTGCTACGCATGAGCGCCCTCAATTTACTGGCTTAGGCCACTAATCCGAAGTGTGCCGGATTATGAACAAGGAAGAACTTCTCCAGTCACTACAAGATTCCCTTCACGGAGATCAATCTCAGTAAATAGCCATCTCAACGGAAATAGGAATCGGAAGGCAGATAATCCAATAGTTTAAATAGAATATATTCAGATGACGGAAAGTAACATCTCCAAACAAGTTCCCAGTCAACTGGTTGTCGTTCAAGAGGATACCCATCAGAATGAGATTCCAGAGAATATCGACTCAGAGCTGTATTCAACAGAAATCCCGGACAACTCGTTCAAAGAGTTCAAAATCAGACCCGACGATGACCTTGTTGAAGCACTCCGGAACAATGGTCACACAGTGGAATTCAAAGACCGATAACATCGATTTGTACGGCTGCGTTGAATCACTAGATAGCGGCGGAACGAGTCAGTAAATCAAAGGAGTT
>NZ_JAKRVY010000016.1 GCF_023638055.1 Natranaeroarchaeum aerophilus
AGATTCCATCGTGTACGGCGGACCGCAGGGGTGGAATCCTCATCTCTTCCGGACCTGAACAAACGAGAGTTGGGCATATAACCCCTTCGGATCGGAACTGTCCGATCCAATCTCGTTCGTTTCGACCCGTGGCGTCGGCGGCGAACCGCCGACGACCGTTCGGATCAAAACGAAGTCGGGTGGGACATATAAACCCATCGTCTCGGATACACCGAGACCGACTCGTTTGTCAGGTCTGAGATCACGGGACGGATCGAACGTCCCGCGACCACGTCGTATCGTTCTTCGCATTACATTCGGATGGCACGGGGATATAAAAGACCGTCGTCTCGAGAGCACATTGAGAAAGGACAACGAACTACGTGGCAAGGAAAATTGGCACAAAGTACATGGGAGATCCGACGAGAATGTAGGGTATTCAGGAGACGACCGGCAGAGATGGACATCGAAGCTTTACATGAACGTGGACGCGAGCGGATCGAAGAGCTCGGAGCGACGCTTGGCGTACGCGACGCCGTCGTAGAAACTGCAGGAGCTATCTTCACCAGGGTGTATACAGAAGAGACACAGCAGGGGCGCTCACTGGCCACAGTCGCGGCTGCAGCGCTGTACGTCGCGTGCAAACAGGAGGGCGCGCCCGTGACATCAAGCGCGATCGCGGACGCAGCGGATATCGAACACTCACATCTGCTACGACGGTCGAAGTGGGTACAGACGGAGATCGGAACACCAGTCGATACGTTCAACCCGAAACCGTTCGTCGACGAGTACGCCAATACTCTCGGACTGAGCGATGAGACGCGTGAACTCGCACGAAACGTCGTCACTGTGGCGACTGAGGAGGGTGTTGCGTCTGGGAAGTCGCCGTCCGGATTTGCGGCGGCTGCCATCTACTACGCAGCAAAGCTCCGAGACGAAACCTGTACGCAAGATGATGTCCACGAGGCATCTGGTGTCAGCAAAATCACCATCAGAAACCGTTATCAAGAGCAAGCCGAAGTCGTCGGTGACGTGACCCGGTAGAAGCGCGTAGCACGCTGTCGCGTGCGCGCAAAAGGAGTGATTAGGTCTGTACTCACGATCACGCATATCGAAACACAGGCCCCACCCGTGCAACGGGTGAGGGTACAACTCTGTTCTGGACTCTACTACCACACGATATGGTGGGAGGAGAGGCACATGAGGAATCTATGATGAGTCACAGAACGTACCGTCGTTAGTAACTTCTATACCACCACGGTCCAAGGTTCCATACGAGAGTATGAGTCAGTCTTACAATCGCGGGCTCGTCGAGGACTTCGGGCGGTGGCGGGAGTTCTCGGCCGGAATGTGGGCCTGGATTTTCCACAAATTTACCGGATGGGTACTGATCGGGTACCTGTTCACCCACATAGCGGTCCTGAGCACGGCAATCGAAGGTGAAGCAACGTACAATGCGACGATTCAGGGGCTAGAGGGGCTGTTGATGATCCGAATCCTCGAGGTCGGCCTCCTCGCGGTTGCGGTCTTTCACATCCTCAACGGCATCCGACTGCTGCTTGTCGACCTCGGCGTCGGACTGGAGTCACAGGACAAGAGCTTCTACGCGTCCCTGTTCGTGACGGCACTGATCGTCGTCGCGAGCGTCCCGACGTTCCTCGGAGGTGGACTCTAATGGCGGAGCGATACTCCTCGTTCGCCCCCGGCGGGACATCCTGGCTCCTGCAACGAGTAACGGCAGTATTCCTGATCGGCGTGCTCTCTTTCCACTTCTTCCAGCTACACTTCGTTACGCACGCGTACGAAATCGAGTTTGCTGGCACACAGGCACGGATGCAGAATCCGGCGTACTACACGACAATGGTGTTGTTCCTGATCGCTGGAGCGTTCCACGGAATCAACGGCGTCTACAACGCACTGGTCAATCAGGGTATCGAGGGGACAAAGCGTACGGTCCTCAAGTGGGGGCTGACCCTCGCAGGTGTCGTACTGGTCGTGCAGGGAATCCGCGTCGCAAACGCAATGGCAGGTGTTTCGATCGTATGAGCACACAGAAAGCAAAAGTCGAGACCGAAGAGGAAGCCGAAACAGAGCAAAAACCGTCGGCCGAACGGCGACTGGAAAAGAAACGCGCGAAAGCGCGCGACCGAGCGGAGAAAGTTCAGGCGGACGAGAAAGCGGAGTTCGAGGAGAACGCCGTCCAGATCAAGGTGTTCCGGTACGACCCCGAAGTCGCCGCAAAGCAGGAGCCGCGCTTTGACGACTTTCACGTCCCCTACGAGAAGGGGATGACCGTGCTCGACGCGGTGATCTACGCCCGGGATCACTACGACTCGTCGCTGACCTTCCGTCATTCCTGTCGACAGGCCGTCTGTGGCTCGGACGCCTTTTTCATTAACGGTCGACAGCGTCTGGCCTGCAAGACACAGCTCGGCGATCTCGAAGAGCCCGTCCGGATCGAGCCGTTACCGCATCAGGACGTCGTGAAGGATCTGGTCGTCGACATGGATCACTTCTACGACCAGATGCACGCCGTGGAACCGTACTTCCAGAGCGAAGACACGCCGGATTCGAGCGAACTCGAAGAACAGCGTCAGACCAGAGAGAACCGGGAGAAGATCAAGATGTCCTCGCGGTGTATCTGGTGTGGAGCCTGTATGTCCTCGTGTAACATTGCAGCAGGGGACAACGAGTATCTCGGGCCGGCAGCGATCAACAAGGCCTACAAGTTCGCGATGGACGACCGGGAAGAGGAGGAACTCAAGCAGCATCGACTCAACATCCTCGAACAGGAAAACGGTGTCTGGCGCTGTCAGACCCAGTTCTCCTGCACCGAGGTGTGTCCAAAAGACATCCCGCTGACCGAGCACATTCAGGAGCTCAAGCGGGAGGCTGTCAAAAACAACCTGAAGTTCTGGTAAACAATGTACGAACACGACGTAATCGTGGTCGGCGCGGGAGGCGCGGGCCTTCGCGCGGCGATCGCCGCACAGAACGCTGGCGCAGACACGGCCATCGTGACGAAGCTGCACCCGGTTCGTAGTCACACGGGCGCGGCAGAAGGAGGAATCAACGCCGCGCTCCGCGAGGGTGACGACTGGGAGCTACACGCCTACGATACGATGAAGGGGTCGGACTATCTCGGCGACGCCCCTGCAATCGAGACGCTGGCACAGGACGCCCCCGAAGACGTCATCAAACTCGAACACTGGGGAATGCCCTTCTCTCGTGAGGAGGACGGCACAGTCTCCCAGCGACCGTTCGGTGGACTCTCGTTCCCGCGCACGACGTACGCGGGCGCGGAAACAGGACACCACCTGCTACACACGATGTACGAGCAGGTCGTCAAGCACGGCGTGCAGGTGTACGACGAGTGGTTCGTCTCCGATCTGGCAGTCTCCGGTGAGGAAGATCCGGAGGATCGGACGTGTCACGGTGTCGTCGGCTACGACGTCCAGTCCGGCGAGATTGCCGGGTTCAAAGCGAACGACGGCGTGATTCTGGCGACCGGCGGGCCCGGACAGGTGTTCGATCACACCACCAACGCCGTCTCCTGTACTGGCGACGGACAGGCCATGGCCTACCGTGCGGGCGTCCCAATGGAGGACATGGAGTTCGTGCAGTTCCACCCGACCACGCTTCCCTCCACGGGCGTACTGATCTCCGAGGGTGTCCGTGGCGAAGGCGGGATCCTCTACAACGCCGACGGGGAGCGATTCATGTTCGAGCGTGGCTACGCGAACAACGAGGGAGAACTCGCCTCGCGTGACGTCGTGTCCCGCGCCGAGTTGACAGAAATCAACGAGGGCCGTGGTATCAACGACGAGTACGTCCACCTCGACATGCGCCATCTCGGCGAGGAGCGCATCAACGACCGCCTGGAGAACATCCTTCACCTCGCAGAGGACTTCGAGGGCGTCGACGGCATGAAAGAGCCGATGCCGGTCAAGCCCGGCCAGCACTACGAAATGGGTGGGATCGAGACCGACGAGAACGGCGAGACGTGTATCGAGGGCCTCTACGCGGCGGGTGAATGTGCCTGTGCGTCGGTCCACGGTGCGAACCGGCTCGGTGGGAACGCGCTGCCGGAGCTTATCGTGTTCGGCAAACGCGCCGGAAAGCACGCCGCCGGAGAAGACCTCGGCGAGGCAGAGATCCCGACTGGGCGAACGGACGACGCGGAAGACGGCGAGGTCGATACTCCGGTCGAACCAGGTGCGCTCGATCCGACAGACGAAAGCGCAGTCGCCGACGGCGGCACCGGGGCGGTCGCCGATCCGGATACCATCCTCGAGGGGGCCGTCCAACGACAGCGTGATCGTGTGGATTACCTGCTCGAAAAAGACGACGGTGTCCAGCACGCCGAGATCCGCGAACGGCTCCAGAAGGCGATGACGGAGAACGTCAACGTCTTCCGGAACGAGGAGGGACTACGGACCGCGCTCCGCGAGATTCGCAAGGCGCGTGAGGACTATCAGGACGTCTACGTCGACGATCCTTCGCGGACGTTCAACACCGATCTCCAGCAGACGATCGAGACCCGCAACCTCATCGATCTCGCCGAAACGATCACGCTCGGCGCGCTCGCACGTGACGAGTTCCGCGGTGCGCACTGGCGACAGGAGCACCAGGAGCGCAAGGACGACGAGTGGCTCAAGCACACGCTGATCTCGTGGGAGGACGGATCGCCTGACGTCTGGTACAAACCGGTGCTGCTGGAAGGCGAAAACAAGACGTACGAGCCGAAAGAGCGCAGTTACTGATCGATTCCTCTTTTATTATTCGAGACCGAGTGCAGCGAGCAGATCGAAGCCGACCCCGAGCCACTGAATTAGTTTGTACCCCGCGTAGATCCCAACGATACCCATCAAACCGGGTAGTTCCGGTGGTGCGGGGATCGGAATCTGGAGGTAGCTAAATAGTGCGCCCGCAAGGAGTCCGGTAAGCATCGCAAGAGCTGTCAGCGTAACGTTCATTCGTCCCTACTTCGAGGGTCGGTAGACAAAACACTTGCCCGACCATCGGAGCGGGATTTATAAGGCGGCGTAGCATAACTGAGTGTGAGGAAGGGTAGCTCAGTGGTAGAGCGCCACCGTCCGGTGAGGGGCTTCCCTCGCCGACGCGGTGAATACTCAAAGGCTTCGCGTGGTTCAAATCCCGCCCCTTCCGCTCACAGCAGATTTCTGCGAGGCGCTCCGTCGCCGAGCAACAGCCCTCTGCTGTGAGCGGTCGACAAGGGGATTTGAGCAAGCAAGTCGCAGCAGCCGAACGAAGTGAGGCTGACCGTCTTGCAGAGTTCAAATCCCGCCCCTTCCGCGTTTGCGAGGAGGCGAGCGGCAACTCGAAGAGAGATATCGAATCGGTAATCGGAGCCATGGCTGGAACAGATCTATGGTAACTGATGTCATAATACATACTCGACAGGAGTCGAAAGAACCGGTCCTGAAATCCGTGAAACCGGCTTCAGAAGTCGATGATTGTCATCACAGATACCGGTGTGAAGCCAAAAACCCAGTGACGAGAGCGGGTTCGACAATCGTTGTAGAGTGGTTTTATTATTGTCGAAGGGTAATCGATGCGTGATGACAGTCACGTCCCGTAGTGCGGAAGCGGAAGTCGAGCCGCTTCCCGAGGAGTTGGAGTCTGCGCAGGCAAAGCTCGTGTATCTCTGCCTGCGACAGTTCGAGAACGGCGCGACAATCGATCAGATCCAATCGCAGGTCGACATTACCAAGCTGGCACTGCACAGCCTGTTACGGTCACTCTCCGGCAAGGGATATGTTCGATGCGAGGACGGATGCTACTACCCCGAGCGAAGCGACTAAGCGCCCGCGCTTTTCTGGACACTCACGTATACCGGTCGTAGAGTCGGTCACCGATTCGGGAGCCGACAGCGGCGGGAAGGGCAACGATCCCGAGAAGGTGTAACAGGACGAGCGTCGACCACTGGCCGTACGGTTCCATCGGGGGCCAGAGCAGTGGCCAGACCGCCACGAACTGTTCACGGAACGCAACCAGCAACAGACCAGAGATCACCGCGGAAACGCCGATCCGAGCGCCGATCCGCTGGCGGTCCTCTATCCGCGACCGTGGATCGGACCACGATCGGCCGTCGTCGGAATCCATCGGTCAGAGCTCGATCCGTTCGACCAGCCGGTCCTCGTCTTCGCGGGCGTTGATAGCGACGATTCGGATATGATCTTCAAGCCGAGAGTTTTTTAGTTTCCGTTTGAGCAGGTTATCCACCTGGTAGACGCCAGCGGCATTGGTCATCCTGATCTCCACGAGGACGGACCGCTCCTCGCCGGGTCGGAGTGAGACGGTGTCAATTGCCCGACTGGAGATCGTGTTGATTCCGCGGCCACCATCCTCGTACGGGACGCGTGAGCGTCCTCGTTCCATATCGAGCGCGTCGGCGACGCGAATCACACCTGCCTCGGTCGTCAGCGGCGTCTCGGAGCTGTGATGGCAGAGGATCGCGTGGAGTACTTCGCCTTTGATCCTAATGGCATCAGACACGTCGTAGAACTCGTCGAGGAGGCGACCGAGGATATCCGCAGCGAGCGGGAGCGAGTAGTACGCGTGATCGTCGCGGTGGACGACATGACCGATATCGTGGAGCGTTGCGGCAAGCGCGATGATAACGGGTTCGTCGGCTTCGTCGAGACCCTGCTGCCGGGCACCGTTGAATTCGACACCGGCGGATTTCAGGAGATTGTAGAGACAAAGCGCGCGATGCTGAACGATCTCGATGTGTTTCGCTCCGTGGTCGTTGTACCGCATTCGATCGACGGGGTTGACGTTCTGAGCCTCGAGATAGGTCTGTATCTCCGTATCCTGGTGGATTCGTTCGAGAACCTCGTTAACTCGCTCGTCGGGGAAAGCATGATCCTCCGCGGGCGAGTACACGCGATGGTCGGAGTCGGACATACCGCTACTGAGTGTGGGAACGGGAAAAAGTCCTCCGAGTGCACTGGTCAGGACGCTATTCAGTTCTCCACAGCCGCAGCAGCAGCCTGAGCAACTGCGTCGTAGTCGGGTTCGACGCCAGGGTTGTCACCGATCCACCTGTAGGTGATTCGTCCATCGGCGTCGACGATGAACACCGATCGCTTGGCAACGCCGTTGACACCCATGTCGGTAAAGTCCATCGAGACGCCGTAGTCATCGATAATCTCCCGGTTCAGATCGCTCACAAGCCCGAACTCGAGGTCGTTCTGACTGCGGAACTCGTTGAGCGCAAATGGAGTATCCCGGCTGATGCCGTACACCGTCGCTCCGACATCCTCAAATGACGCGAGCTGGTCCTGGAATGCACACATCTCGTCGGTACAGATACTCGTGAACGCGCCCGGGAAGAACGCAAGTACGATTGGACCACTGTCGAGTTCCTCCGAGAGTGTTACCGACTCGATGTCGCCGGTTGCAAGTGGTGCAGTAAAGTCAGGTGCGTCATCTCCCGTATCTATCATTACGCCGTGCGTTGTCGGGTTTCCATCAAATCAGTTCCGTTTGGGGCAGAACGCATGGAGAAGCGGTGATCCAGATATCGTGTCTCTGAAATCCCATGCAAAAAGCCTATAATCGCGAGTGAGCAAGCAACGTATAGAGATGGCAGTTGAAATCACACCGCTGTTCGCTGTGCCCGGCGGGATGGAGCTGGTGGTGGTCTTACTCATCGCTGTACTCTTGTTCGGTGCAAACAAGATCCCGAAACTCGCTCGGTCGACCGGCGAAGCGATGGGGGAGTTCCAGAAGGGCCGAGAGGAAGTAGAACAGGAACTACAGGAAATCCGAGAGGGAGCCGATGTCGACACGGACATCGATACGGACATCGACACCGACCTCGACACTGACACGACCACGTCGAGCGCCGACACCGAAGCTGAAACCGAGACGGAGACGGACAAGTAGTCGTCTTTTTTATCGAGTCATGTTGCCTGGGCGTGTGGCCTAGCGGATAGGGCGAAAGGTTCCTAACCTTTCGATCGCGGGTTCGAATCCCGTCACGCCCGTTCTCGTGCCGAGCGGTAGCGAGGTCGAGAACGAACCGTAGGGATTCGAATCAGGGAAGTCGCGCGCAGCGAAGCGAGCACGTCTTCATGTGGTTCGAATCCCGTCACACTCGTCATCGACTGTGAGCGACAGCGAGCAGTGATGACGGTACCGAGGGATTCGAACCCGACAAGACAAGCGGAGCGACGTCTTGGCCCGGTTCGAAT
The DNA here is from genome assembly GCF_023638055.1 of Natranaeroarchaeum aerophilus. NCBI lineage: Archaea > Methanobacteriati > Methanobacteriota > Halobacteria > Halobacteriales > Natronoarchaeaceae > Natranaeroarchaeum > Natranaeroarchaeum aerophilus. Next base: position 8,202 of record NZ_JAKRVY010000016.1, read on the forward strand.
CCCGTCACGCCCGTTCTCGTGCGACGACGTCAGATCGAGCCACAGGTCCAGCGAGTGAAGGCTGTTCTGACAGCGTGAGCCGGAGAGTTCATTTTCTCTTTTGAACATGTGTACGACGTTACATTCAGAGGCAGCTTTATTGTAGATTGTTTCATCGTTTTGTTCGTTACAATGTCGAACGCTAACATACGGGGTGGAATCCTGTTTTCGCTGTACGAGCAGTATATCGGGGAACCGAAGTCGAAAAAACAGGTGTACGGCTACTGGCTGTTCATTATCGGATACGTGCTTGGGTTCGCGGGAATCCTGTTGTTCGTCACCGAACTCTGGCAGGCGGGCGATCCGAACTGGTTCTTACGTGCTGCGGGCGTCTCACTTGCGGCGGGTGGGTTGCCCCTCGCGATGTTCGGTATCGTGTTACTCCTGCCAGTGCGCGAACGAGGGATCCACGCCACACTCGTCGGGCTGGGTGTCACGCTGATTGGCGTGCTCGCGTTCAACCTCGCGTACCCGAGCAACTGGTGGGTTGATTCCGCGCCGGACTATAGTGGAGTCGTCGTCGCGATTTACTCGGTTGGGCTCGCCATCGTGGCGGGGGTGATCGTACTGGTTCCGATCCTTACCGGGAAAGAGGGCATGCTCGTGGAGGACGAGATGCAGGGACTCGACGCACACCCGCCTGTGCTGGTTGGCCAGAAGAATCACGGAACGCTGTTCAGCGTGTTCCGCCGCCCCGGATCGGAGTGGACGTGGCGTGCCGTCCAGCAAAGCGCACTTGCGACCGGGATCGACTCACTGGAGAGCCGAACGGCCGCAAAAGACGCGGTGGATACCCTGAAGTCGAAAGTCAACTCGGCGCGGTTGCTCGAGATCACGACCGCAGCATTCCGACTGTACGAGAACGAACAGGGCGTCTGGCGCTGGGTGCTGATGCGGGACGATGGCAGCGTCATTGCAGAGAGCGTCGATCAGTACGACAGTCGCGACGGCGCTGAAGACGCAGTTAGCTTCACGAAAGATCAGGGTCCGGATGCTCCGTTACTGGAGATCGAGGGAGCGGCCTTCGACGTCTACCGTGACGGTGACAACTGGCGCTGGCGACTCCTCGACGAGGAACGGACAGTGATGGCCGAGAGTCCGAACCGGTACACCGACGAGACAGGCGCGGAGGATTCCATCGCATCTGTAACGGAGCGTATCGGTGATGCACGAGTACTGGCGTTCGACTCGATTGGCGTCGAGCTGTTCGAAGACGATGGACAGTGGCACTGGCGTCTGCTTGACATAGCTGATGAAGAGGTCGGACGCAGTGCTGTTGGGTTTGACTCCCGGCGTAACGCAGAGACGGGTGCCGACGAGGTCCTCGACCAGTTAGAATCAGCAACCGTCCTGCATAGCGGCCAGCCGGGGATCGAACTGTACCAGTCCGGATCAGACTGGCAATGGCGGCTACTGGACGATAACGACGAGACGGTTGCAAGAAGCCCGGGTGGAGCTGGCGATCGGTCGGACGTACAGCAGGGAGCAGAGCGGCTGTGTGCAGAGGCTGCCGACGCCAAAATTGTCCAGTTCGACGGCGCGGAGTACGAGATCTACCGTGCAGGCGACGGCTGGAACTGGCGTTTCGTCACTGATGACCGTGGTGTCATCGCCGATCACACGCAGGGATACGAGACAGTCGAAGAGGCAGAGGAGGCGATCGAGCGTGTGAGAGAACAGGCCAGTGAGGCCGACCTGTTGGAGTTCGAGACCGCGGCCTTCCAGCAGTACCAGACCGTTACTGGCGACTGGCGCTGGCGGCTGATCGACGAGGACGGCGCAGTGCTTGCCGACAGCGGGCAGGCCTATGAGTCCAAAGACGACGCAGGCAATGCCATGGTGACGCTCAAAGAGAAAGCGCCGGACGCAGAACTGCTAGAGATCGAAACTGCGGCGTTCGAGCTGTTCCAGAACGACAACGATAGCTGGGGCTGGCGGCTGATCGACGAGGGGGGTCGGCTGGTCGCGGAGGGCGCAAAGAGCCATGCGACAAAGCAGGGCGCGCGAGAGGCCATGGACTACCTCGTGGACAACTCACCCGGTGCGGATGTTGAATCGATCGACGGAGCGATCTTCGAGGTCTTCAGCGATGGGAGCGACGACTGGCAATGGCGCTGTCTCTACGAGGACAACACCATCATTGCCGAGGGGCCAGAGAGGTACGCGACCCGAGACGATGCGGAAGGAGCTATCGAGCGCGTCAAGCCGAACGCTTCGAGCGCAGCGATCCATACGATCGAGGGGCTGGCGTTCGAGATCGATCCGCACCCGGAGTATCAGTGGAACGTGCTCGACCACCAGCGTGAGACGGTTGTAGTCGGTGGACGCAGCTACGAAGACGCCGAAGCCGCCGAGGCAGCGGTTGAAGCGCTGAAAGCTAATGCCGTTGACGCGACGACGTTTACGATAGAGGAGGCCGCAATCAGGCTCCAGCAAGCGGAGAGCCACTGGAGCTGGGAACTGATCGGCCGTGACCGGACCGTGTATGCCCGGAGTGGTGGACACTACGACACACGGGAGATGGTGCTGGACACTATCGAGGAGCTACAGGCGCTCGCTCCGGATGCGGAGTTCCTCGAATTCGAGACGGCTGGTATCGAAATCATCGAGACCGCCGACGGCTGGCAGTGGCAACTCCTGAACGGCGACGAGGATATCGTCGCGGCGAGCGCAACTGTCTACGAGGAACGATCAGCGCTCATCGATGCCATCGAAGACATCAGAGATCTGTTGGTCAGTGCGAGCATCCTGGAGATAGACGACCCGACCTTCGAGTTGCACCAACAGGAGGGCGGCTGGATCTGGCGACTTGTCGACGAAAACGGGATCGGTATCGCGGAAAGCGCCGAAAGCTATCCGACCCGCTCGGCGGCTCGTGAGCGGATGAATACGCTCAAAGAGCAAGCCCCGGACGGATCACTGTCGGTCGCCGGATAGCGGCGAAGCCGACGCGGTTTTTACTCGCGGAAAGCGATACTGTGATAATGAGCGACGAGGTGGAGGTTCCGGAAAGCCATCCGAGGTATCATTCATTACTAACAAGACACCGGATCGAGGCGGGCGTCGAGAAGGGGATCACGAGCCAGCAAGGTCTGATCGCACAGGGTCGTGGCGAAGCCTTCGACTATCTGCTCGGAGAGGAAACGATCCCGAGCGCGGACCGAGCAGCACGGGCGGCAGCAGCTGCGCTCCTCCGGGCCGATCAGCCGGTCCTCTCCGTGAACGGTAATGTGGCAGCGCTCGTGCCGGAGGAGATGGTCGAGCTCGCCGAAGTGGTCGATGCCGACCTGGAAGTGAATCTGTTCAATCGGACCGAAGCCCGAATCGAGCGGATCACGGATCATCTCCGCGAGCACGGCGCGACGGACGTGAAAGGGCTGACAGCGGATGCCCGAATCCCCGGAATCGATCACGAGCGTGCGAAAGTCGACGCCGATGGGATCTACAGCGCCGACGTGGTCGTCGTTCCACTGGAGGATGGTGATCGTGCAGAGGCACTTGGCGAGATGGGAAAGACGGAGATCGTGATCGATCTGAACCCCCTCTCACGGTCGCCACAGGTCGCGTCGATTCCGATCATCGATAACGTGTTGCGAGCCCTGCCAAACATCACCGACCACGCAGAAGAGTTAGCAGGTGCTTCCGGGGATGAACTGGCCAGAATCGTCGACGAGTTCGACCCCGACGAAGCGCTTCAGGACGCAGAACGGCGGATCAGGACAGCCTCCGAGAGCGGGGGCTGAGCGGTTCTGAACGAGCTTTCAGTCTCGTGTTACCCGTCTGAGAGGGGTCGTACCACGGTGTCGGCATCCAGATCCGGTGCCGGGTCGTGATTCGAACGTAGTGGTTGGAACACTGGTTGGACGACAGTAATTTGATCCTCTCTGGGATCGTATCCGAACGATTCGAGATCCGTACACTGTTTGGGTGTGACTGAGACGTCATCCACCGCATCGTCGAGCAGGCTGGCGTGAACCGCTTCCGGATCCCAGTCACCGAGATGCACATAGCAACTACCGTTCAGTAGCGTAGCGATAGCCTCGTACACGCAGGCTACTGGCTGGGTGGGCTGTACACAATCGAGATGGCGGTGCTCACCGGTGGGGGGCTGGTGGTCGTCTCCGGCTGTCGCTTTCCGGAGATGATTGTGCGTATACCGACGCGTCGTTACCTCACCCTCGTGTTTTCCGTAGGCGATCAGGGCTGTATCGTCCTCGGCGCGCTCGACCAGGTCGATGCCAGTTCGGGCACCATCCGAGTTGATGCCGCTATTGTCGAGAAACGCCTCGTATGTCATGCCGAAGTGCCCCTCGATGTCGACCGTGAGTATAAATCGCATCGAGGAGGACAGCGAGATCAGCGAGACAGGAGAGCGGTCGTCGATAAGAAGTGCAGGGGCGTCTACTTCGTCGAGACCGTCTGCAATCTCCGAATCGAACAGGTCCGGCGAGAAGACGACGGGGACACAGCCGTTCCGAAGCGTACCGAACACGGCAACCAGTAGTTTCGCCGGGTCGTTGAGACAGATACCGACCCGATCGCCGGGATCGATGTCGTGAGATCGAAGCCCCCCGGCAAATCGGTCAGTCAGCGACCAGAGCCGAGAAAAGGTTAACTCGGTGTCGGCGTCGATAGCCGCGGCGTTCTGGTCGTTCATCACGGTGGACTGGAGCTCGTTGACGATATTGCTCATCAACTGAATGCGGTCTGTCGGGACGTAAATATGTTAGCTACGGGGAGTTTTACTAGTTTAGTTGCACTGATTGTATTATTCCAAAATAATATTGTAAACGTATGTTTGGTTAGATAGTACATAGTCGGCAGGACAGAACATGATGAACGATCGGATCAGTCCGTCTATACCACAACCCATATTAACTAATCAGTGGTACTACCTAGTGGTATGAGCGACAACTTCGAGAAATTCAGCGACGTTGGCGAAGCGGACGTGACACGCGCGATCGGACAGGAGTGGACCGAGGAGTTCATGGACTTCTCGGATTCGGACGTGATCATCGTCGGCGGGGGGCCCTCCGGGCTGACCGCCGCAAAAGAACTGAGCGAGCGCGGCGTGAAGACGATGGTTGTCGAGAAGAACAACTATCTTGGCGGCGGTTTCTGGCTCGGCGGGTTCCTGATGAACAAGGTTACGGTTCGTGACCCCGCACAGCAGATTCTCGACGAACTGGACGTTTCGCACAAACAGTCCGAGGACAGCGAAGGGCTGTACATCGCGAACGGTCCCGAAGCCTGTTCGGGCCTCATCAAGGCCGCCTGTGACGCGGGCGCGAAGATGCAGAACATGACCGAGTTCACAGACATCGTGATCCGCGAAAACCACCGCGTCGGCGGTATCGTTATGAACTGGACGCCGGTCCACGCGCTTCCGCGAGAGATTACCTGCGTCGATCCGATCGCCGTCGAGGCTGATCTGGTCATCGACGCGACGGGCCACGAGGCGATGGCAGTCAAGAAGCTCGACGAGCGCGGTGTGCTCGACGCGCCCGGTATCGGCGATGCCGAGGCTGCCGCGACCGGCATGGACAGCACCGACGACGACACCTACGGCGCACCCGGCCACGACTCGCCGGGCCACGACTCGATGTGGGTCGGCAAGAGCGAAGACGCAGTCGTCGAGCACACCGGTCTCGTCCACGACGGTCTGATCGCTACCGGGATGGCGACCGCAACGACCTACGGTCTGCCGCGCATGGGACCGACCTTCGGTGCCATGCTCGTCTCGGGCAAGCGGGCCGCACAGGTCGCCCTCGACGAACTGGGCGTCGACGCCGAGCCGGTCGACGTCACGTCGCGATCGGCGACGCCAGCTGACGACTGATCGGAGACGATGGTCGAGCAGGTATCACTGTATCGTCCCCCCGAATCGTCGGTTGTGGACGCCGACGAAATCGCGGAGTGGCTACGTTCCCAGATAGACGCCGAAGTGACGGTCCGGGAACGATTTCTCTCCCGCTGGGAAACCGACGTCCTCCCCGAGCAGTTCGCCAGTGCACGCGTGCTGGATCCGTACAACCGCGAGACTGGCAACACGATGCTGGGAATCGTCCGGTACGAGGAGCGAGCGCTGGAGAATCCGGCACGTGAAGGCGGCGTCCTCTACGACGGTCTCGCAGTACAGCGCGCGCTCAACGACGTGTTGCCCGAGAGCGAAACGTCGCTCGATCACGTACACGTCGCACTGGTCGATCGAGCACTGGGGACGTGGGGCGATCACGACGGGCGCTGGCACAAGCGCGTCAACGTGCTCGGCCAGCCCGCGCTGGTCTCGGTGCCGGGCCTGTACGAGGCCCCGGCGAAACCCGAGAGCTACTACAGAGAAAAGCAAAAACACGCGATGCTCTCGGGCGACGCGCCGCCGCGGGAAGTTATGGAGAATCAGGTCGACGGCGAGTTCCTCGTCGAGAACGATCCGCGAACGACCGAGGCGCTGAAGGGATACGTTCTGCAAGCGGTCCACTATCTGGACACTGGCGAGCCCTTCTGTGAAAGTGAGGAATGTCGGCTGGTCAACGCCCACTATCAGGAAGGCGTAATCGAGGCCCAGTTACGCGATCCCGAGTTCTGCGAAATACATCGGAAGCAGTACGGTGTGAACTGAGTCGGAGAAAAACCACCGTCGTTCGACGCCCACCATTCATCTGTCCACTTCCCCGAGTCGTAACCAATGCAGTCGTCTTCGAACCGTCGACCCCACGGAGGGGGGCATCCACACGGGAACCACGAGGGGGGTCGGTCGGACTCGGCCGGGTCGCATCCGCATGCGCGTGACTACGCGGAGACACCGCTGGTCGTCACCTGGGAAGTGACACAGGCCTGTGAACTGGCCTGCGACCACTGTCGCGCATCAGCAAAGCCAGATCGGGACCCAGAAGAATTGAGTTTCGAAGAAGCGACCGACCTCTTCCGTCAGGTCGCCACGTTCGATCCGCAGCCGTTCTTCGTGTTTACCGGAGGAGATCCACTACAGCGGCCTGACGTCTTCGCGCTGCTGGAACGTGCAGTCGACGTCGGTGTGACACCTTCGATTACCCCGGCAACGACGCCACAGCTGGACCGGCAGGCGATCGAGCGCTTCGCAGATATCGGCGTCAACCGGATGGCGCTGAGTCTCGACGGCGCGACCGCCAAAAGTCATGACCAGTTCCGTGGCGAGTCCGGCACCTTCGAGACCGCGATCGAAGCGGCGGAACACGCTGCCGACGTGGGACTGTCGATCCAGATCAACACGACAGTCACGGCCTCGACTGTCGACGAACTCCCCGCAATCGCTGACCGTGTCGAGGATCTCGGTGCAGCAATGTGGGAGGTGTTCTTCCTCGTTCCGCTGGGTCGAGGAGAGGCACTCGAACAGATCACGCCTGAATGTGCCCGTGAGGTCATGGAGTGGCTGTACCGGCGCGGCACCGACGCCCCGTTTCGGATCATCACGGTAGAAGCACCGTTCTATCGACGGGTTGCTCGGGAGCTACAGAGCGACGCGGGCCCGCCTGACGGGGGCGTCGGGACGACCGGTGCGGGCAACGGATTCGTCTTCGTGAGTCATACTGGCGAAGTGTATCCGTCTGGCTTCCTGCCGCAATCGGCGGGGAATGTCCGTGAGACTCCGCTTCCCGAGTTGTACCGGAACAACGATCTCATGGAGCGGCTTCGCACCCGAGAGTCGTTCGACGGACCCTGTGGCGACTGCGTGGTAACCGCAGAGTGTGGCGGATCGCGATCACGTGCGTTCGCCGCAACCGGAACCCCAACTGGGAGCGATCCGCTCTGTCCATGGGCCACGGAGGAACTATGACTGGCGCAACTGGGTCGTTCGACGAGATCGACGCAGTCCTGCTCGACGGGTATCAGAACGGCTTCCCGGTCGTGGAACGGCCATTCGAGGCTATCGCGCGTGAAACATCATACACCGCAGATGTATTGTTCGAGCGCCTGCAGAGCCACGTGGACTCCGGTCTGGTCCGCCGAATCGGCCCGGTTCTCGACCCGTCTGCGATCGGTGCGTCGACGCTCGCGGCCCTCCAGGTCCACGAGGAGGCGTTTGCGGAGGTCGCCGAAGTCGTCAACGAGTTTCCGGAGGTGACTCACAACTACAGGCGGGACAACGAGTGGAACATGTGGTTCGTGATAACGGCCTCCGCGTCGGGCCGGTTGGACGAAGTCCTCACGGACATCGAGAGTCGGACGGGCTACGATCCCCTCAGTTTGCCCAGGCAGCGCCAGTACTGTCTTGATCTTCAGTTCCCGGTCGTTGCCGACCGGACGGAGAGGGCGACGAAGATGAAGAGTACCGGGTCGGGAAAAACGGCGAGTACCGGGTCGGGAAAAGCGGGGAGTGAAAGAACACCGTCGATGCGTTCGAATGCCGACCGACAATTGACCACACACGAACGCGAGGTCCTCGAGCGGATACAGGACGGCTTCGCGATCAGCGAGACGCCGTACCGAACGGTCGCATCGGAGCTGGATGTCGACGTGACGACCGTGCTCTCGACGATCCGTCGGTTGCTCGGCGATGGCTTTCTAAAGCGAGTGGGGATCGTGATTAACCACCACGCTGCTGGGTTCACGAGCAACTGTATGCTCGCCTGGCGGGTTCCCCCCGAACGAATAGACGAGGTTGGCGAGCGGGCGAGCAACCAGCCGTACGTGACCAAATGTTATCGCCGGGCTGATCGGTCCGATCGTGACTGGAGCTACTCGCTGTTTACAATGTTACACGGTCGTGAGGAGTCCGCCGTGTCGAAGTGGATCGACGAACTGGCCACCGACATCGTGCAGTACCCGTGCGTCAAACTGGAGACGGTCGAACGATTAAAACAGACCGGGACGCAGTACAGTGATCTGCTGGATCCCTGAGCTGGGGTCAGGAGCTGACCGGCGCGGCAGCACCGGTGGCCGAAGTGGGGGCTGAATGCGCAGGGGCCGTCAGTGCTGGCGCAGCCGTCGTCGTCCCGAGGTCGAGGTCGACCGTGCTGTTCGTCATCGTGGTATTGACTGCAGACCGGAACTCGTCGGGACCGATCAGCACAGACACCGTCCGGTCGTCGGGTCGCTCGACGGCGGTCCGATCCGCCCAGTTGTCGGTGCGCGAATCGAGCTTCGATTCGAAGGCGGCGGCGAACGCATCGGCGTCGTCCTCGGTCTCCCACTGCGTAGTCCAGACGAAGGCGTCTTGCCCATCCGCATCCTCGAATGCGACGAGTTCGTCATCGCTCCAGCCCGCTGCTGCATCGGTTGCCTCGTCGTTCGATAGTTCGGTATCGAGCACGATCCGGGTGTACAGTTCGCCTTTCCGGTCTGTTCGTTCCACGGACCAGTCGGAGTCGCTGGTCTCTACGTCGACGTCGAGGTCGGTCGCCGGGGGCTGACTGTCCGGATCCAGCATCCCAGCGGTAGTAACTGGGTGAGAACGATACACCTCTGGGAGTTCCTCAGCATTGTCGATCTCGGCGTGGACGTACTCGGCTCCGTAATGATACGGGGCGAGCAGGAGTCGATCACCGGCCGGGGCCGCCTCGTACGACGCCGCCATCTGCTCGGACTGGGCAGGGAACTCCGGGAAGTTCTCCGCCGTGTATTCGTCGGCGACGTAGACCGCACCCCCTTCGATCAGCGAGGTCTGGAGAAGCTCCTCGTCGGTCGTTTCCGGGGGACTGCGCAGCCAGCTTGCGAACATCCCGTCGGCGTACTGGATGGCGTGGGCGTACTCGTGAACCAGCACCTGTTCGACTTCTTCATCGGGACCGTCAGGGAAGACGTAGACGTTTCCGGGCATCGCCAGTCCGCTCGTGCCGTTGCCGCCGGGCGAGCTTTCGGTGGCGTTCAGTGCGGCCTGGAACTCCGACTGCTGTGGCTCGAACGCCTGGTCGGCACCGGCGGGCATCTCGTCGACGAACAGGTCCGGCTGTGGCGCATCCGAGTCCATCATCGTTGTCACCTCGTTCCAGACCGTATCCTCGTCAAGGTCGAGGTCCGGGTGAGATTCAGTATCAGCAGCATCTCGATCCGCGTCAGTCGCAGGCTCCTCGTCAGTAGGCGCTTCCTCGCCCTCGATCTCCCCGCCGTTCGCCACGTCGGGCGGCGGAGTGGGAGCAGTACAGCCAGCAAGCAAGAGGAGGGCGACCACGACCGCTGTGAGGGCAACTCGACGGGATACCATGTTACGATAGCAAGAACCGCGACGAAATAAATGCTATCGAAACGGCATTTCGAGAATCACCGGCGGATTTGCCCACCTGTCAGCCGAACGATCCCCCCTGCGAACGTCGCCTCTGTCGTCTCACTCGCTCGGTCACGGAGTGCATCGTGAGCACGTACGATCCGACGGTCGAGCGTCCCATGCGGATCCGTCTCGTAGCGAAGTTTCGTCGTCGGTGGCGTCGAGAGCACGACGACCGCACGGAAGAGTGCGTTTAGCGGAGCACCGTACCAGCGGTCGCTCCGCGCAGCGTTGACCAGAACGAGATGGCCCCCGTCGGCGAGCTGGTCACACCACCCGTCGACCGCGGCCGCTGGATCGTCGAGCATCCCGACGACGAATGTGGCGAGAACCGCATCGATCTCGTGTTGCTCGACGGGCTCCTCATCCTTCACCGCCGCGAGTGGCCGTGCAGTGGCGTCCCCGTGAATCAGATGAACGTTGTCGTACTCGCCGACGAGGTCGTTGGCCGCGTCGAGCATCTCGCGGGTGTAATCGATCCCGATTACCGTTCCTTCTGGACCGACGCGCTCGCGGAGATAGGGGAGGTTCGCGCCCGTCCCACAGCCCATCTCGACGACCGTATCACCCGGTTCGAGGCGGAGGGCGGTTGCGGCATGCGTCCGAACCCGGGCGATACCGGGTGTATACCGGGCAAGTGCATCGTAGAGACGTGCCCACCGACCGTAGAAGGCCTGTGCATCACTCGTCGACGTGCCAGCCGGATCTGCGGTGGTCGGTGGGTCGGACGTCATCGTTCCTCGGTGGTCGGTGGGTCGCACGTCATCTATAGCATCTCGCGAACGATTCCGGCGACAGTCTCGGCGTCCTCACCGAGCACGTACAGGATCGGTTCGATGCCGTAGCCACCGGTCTGATAGAGAATGGTGGGATCGTCTGCATCGGCCATCGCGTCGGCGATCGCCGCACTCGTTTCGGATTCGGCGTCGAACTCGACGGTCTCGTATCCCGCCTCGGCGAACCGCTCGACAAGATCGGGGTCGTACCGGAGGTTAACCGCGGCACGCGCCGTACCGCCGTGCTGGCGGGTCGCGAGAAGAATAGAGGCCACGTACTCGCTGACGCCGAACTCGGGGTCGCCCGGTATCGTCGCTTTTCCCTTGACGTCGAAGATCCGACCGGGGACACCCGCCACGTCGTCCACGCTGTCGGCGTCCGCCAGGCAGACGACGAGGTTCGAACCGACGTTCGGAATCAGCCCCGCGAATCCGCTTGCGTTTTCGAGCATCCGGAGCCCGCGTCGAACAGATGTGAGAACGCGCTCGGCTGATCGGAGATCGTTCTCCGGGTCGTGGATGCGGATGGTGGTGTCGTACTCCGCGAGTTCGGGGACCGCTTCCTGATGGAGTTTGGCCAGGATATCGCCGTCCTCCAGCTGGCGGATCAGTACCTCGGCCTCGACAAGCGCCTGTACGGGGCGCATATCCCCTGTGGTCAACCCGTCCGCGATCTCCTCGATGAGGTCGATCACGCGTTCATCAGTCTCGATACGCTCGTTTCGGCTCACGTCACCGTGGACGTACTTCGAGACGGCACTCTGACTGATTCCAAGGACAGTCGCAACCTCGTTCTGTGTCAGGTCCCGTTCACGGAGTTCCTCTGCCAGCATGGATCGAAACGTCGGCAGAAACTCGTCGACGACGATCTCCTCGATAAATTGCATTCTTGCAGACCTGTTCGGGCGGCAGGGAAATAACTCTGCGGCTCTGCTGCTGGGTCGTCGTCGGAAATCCGCCGATCGACACCACAGTTTCAGAGCCTGAAACCGTCGACCCCCCTCTAATAGGAACGGGATCAATCAAACAAACGAGATGGGAGCGATAGAGACGAACGGTCTGACAAAGCAGTACGGATCAGAGACAGCACTCAGCTCGCTGGATCTCGACGTCGAGGAGGGAGAAGTGTTTGGCTTCCTCGGCCCGAACGGAGCCGGGAAGACGACGACGATCGATCTGTTGCTCGACTTTATTCGACCAACGGACGGGTCGGCGACGGTGCTAGGCTACGACGCCCACGAAGAGCCCGGTTCGGTACGAGAGCGTGTCGGGATCCTACCGGATGGGTTCGACCTCTGGGAACGATCGACGGGATACCGACATCTGGAGTTCGCAATCGAATCGACTGGTGGTGAAAGCGATCCCGACGAGCTACTGGATCGGGTCGGTCTCGACCGCGAGGCCGCCAAGCGATCTGCGGGGGAGTACTCGAAAGGGATGGGCCAGCGCCTCGCAATGGCGATGGCGCTTGCCGGCGATCCCGACCTGTTGATCCTCGATGAGCCCTCCAGCGGGCTCGACCCACACGGGATCACCACGATGCAGGAGATCGTCCGGGAGGAAGCGGCCTCCGGAACGACGGTATTCTTTTCCAGTCACATCCTCGGGCAGGTCTCCGCAGTCTGCGATCGAGTCGGGATTCTGGATGACGGCGAACTCGCTACCGTCGATACAATTGAGGGGCTTCGCGACACAGCAGGGGTCGGCTCAAGGCTCATCGTCGAGACGTCCGGGACACCACCCACGGATATCCCGGCGATCGAGGGGGTTGCCGGTGTGGCCGCTGACGGGCCGACGTTCGAAGTCTCGTATACCGACCCCGTCGCTAAAGGACGGGTGATTCACCGGATCGTGGAGGAAGGCGTCGAAGTGGTCGACTTTGCGACTGAGGAAGCGACCCTGGAGGACCTGTTTTCGGCGTTCACGGCAACCGACGCCGAATCTCTCACGACGGGTGTCGGGGACGAGACCGATACAGACATCGAGGACGGAGCCGACACGAACGCCGGGGGCAGAACTGATACGGACGTCGAGAACGGAGCCGACACCGAACCGGTGACCGCATCGGGAGCCGTCGATGACGTCGAATCGGAGGTGACCCAGCGATGAGCTGGCAGCTCGTCGCCCGGAAGGATTTCGAGGATGCGATCCGCTCGTGGATGCTCTGGGCGATCATCAGTGTCTTCGTCACGCTGATGGTAATCGTTACGGCTGGAGCGAATGCGAACACTGAGGGAGCCCCCGAGTTCGCGGAGTTCGTGAACTTCTTTACCACGCTCGGCGGTGAACTACTGATCCCGCTGACCGCGCTGATGGTCGGCTATCTGGCGATCACCGGCGAGCGTCAGTCCGGAAGCTTGCGGCTCCTGTTCGGGCTTACGCACGATCGGCGAGACGTCATGATCGGGAAGCTCACCAGCAGAGCCGGCGTGATGGTGATCGCCGCGCTCGTCACCTGTGTCACAGCAGGCGTGATGGGCATCGTGCTCGGGAGCCCAGTGCCGCTCGACACGTTCCTCGTATTTACGGGGTTCACAGTGTTGCTGGCGCTTTCGTTCATCGGCATCGCGATCGGCGTCTCCGCGCGAAGCGCCACGCGAATGCGGTCGATGGGCGGCGTGATCGGTAGCTACGTCCTGTTCGTAGTACTGTGGCAACCGATTGTCGCGGGTATCCACTATCTCAGCTACGGCGAACTGGCCGGCCTCGAACCGCCCGAGTGGTACCTGTTCGCGAAGCTGCTGAATCCGATCGAGGCCTACCGGCAGGCAATGATGCTCCTGATCGACGAGACAGTGTTTGGACTGTTCGGCTGGGAGTTCATGGTCGAGAATCTCGGTGAGGGTGCTCAGGATGGATCGGCGGAGCTGATGCTGACGAACCGCGTCGCCGGGGACCTCCCGATCTACCTCTCGGAGTGGGCTATCGTCGTGGTGTTGCTCGTGTGGTTCGTTGTTCCCGTCGCGCTCGGCTATCGTGCGTTCGAGAACGCAGATCTGAACTGAGTCGGTTAGGAGTTTCAGTGCCCGCCCGTGACGCCGGGTCGCTACGTTTCGGTCCTCCACCCACTGCATTCGGTCCTCCACACCGCCGCACGGAACACTTCGACCGCCGCGATCCGCCGTTATTGATCCCCGCCGAACTCGCGGTCGCCGCCGATCTTCGAAGCCTGTGGGCCGGACTGATCCTGATACTTCGAGCCCCGCTCCGCGCCGTAGGGACGCTCTGCAGGAGAGGAGAGTTCGGTGAACGTTAGCTGTGAGATCCGCATCCCCGGTTCGAGTGCGACCGGCGCGGCACCGAGGTTCGAGAGTTCGAGTGTGATCTGTCCTTTGTAGCCGGGATCGCACAGACCCGCCGTGTTTGAGAGGAATACGCCACCGCGTCCACCGAGGAAGTTTTCGATTGTTTGACCGTCTGGTTGAACTTCAAGATCATACGTCGGTTCCACACGATCGGTTTCTTCGACAGCAGTAACCCGGTCGAACAGGATATCACCGTCGAGGATATCGTCGAGCCGATCCGTATCCGCACCTGCCTCGGCATATACGTCACGGAACCGCTCCAGCGTCGACCGTTTCACTGTATTGTACGTCTCGTTTTCCACGTTCGAGATGCTCGACTTCGAGGCATACCCCATTTTGTCGGCGGCTTCTGCCATCGTGTAGCTAGCTTCGTTACGAAGCGACCGAAGGAGCTTGCTCGGGACGGGAACGTACTGGCCCTGTTTATGAGCGTCCTTTCGAATGTCGATAGCCCACTCAGTTCCCTCGTGGTCGACATCACTCATCGGGATGTGCCTTTCACGATGACGACTGTACGACGATGCCAGGTGTCCAAGCCGCTGTGCAAGGTACATCGCCCGGTCCGCGAGGTCGGAATTTGCGGTGTATAATGTTGTTCGGGTGTCACGGCGACAGCCGTCGCCGTCCAGCAACCCTTCCAGAAGGCCAGCAAGCGTGTCGTCCGACCAGTTCCAGGCCCGATCAGGGATGTTTTTTTCTTTGCCCGCCCCTGCCAGCGAGCGGAAGACGCGTGACCAAAGCGCCGAACAGATCGTCAACACCGTCACGCCGTTGTCCCGTTCGTCCCACGAGAGGCTCACGTCGTACTGGTCGAACCAGTCCGCAGCGCGGTCGAGATACGACCGGTTGGTGTTAGAGAGCTGAATCTGTTTTCGGCGTGAGAACCCTTCAGCAATATAAAATCCGAGTACCCAACCGAGTTCGGACGTTACGTCGATATATCGGGGTGCTCGCTGATCACTTCCTTTGAAAGCTATCTGCGCGTCGTCGGGGATCGATCCCCGTCCGACAGCCGACAGCGGGGCTTTCCCGTTCTTTTGATAGAAATTCCGGGAGCCAGACGGAACGGACTCCCAGCTGACGTCACCGAGACCGTCAGCGGCATACACCGTGATATCACTATCGTCGTCAAGTAGATCAAACAGGTCCAGCCTCGATTCCTCTCCGAGCGCCTCTGGCATCGAGCCAGGGATCATAACCCATTCCCCCTCCGCATCCTCGGAGGGGAGTCTGGTTACACCACCGTGTTCGTTGAGGGTGAACAAGTTGTGGTCGCGGGTGACCAGTACCTCGCGACCGGACGAAAGAGTCACACGGTAGATCTGTTTTGTAGGGTTCGTTATATAATCAGTGACCGGGTGCGTGCTTACGCGAAGCGTTTTAGGATCGAACGAAACTGCGCGGGCAGGTCGTTCATTCTCGACGATATCACCTATCTCGTAGAAGCCAAAACCGCGTTCAGGGGTCCAGAGGAACACGGTTTCGTCGTATGGTAACGAGGCGTGGACCACGATCGCAAGTCGCCCGAGCGAGGACCGGCCCTCCACGTGGGCGATCAGATCGGCCGGGATCTCGACGCGCTCTTTGGTCGTCCCGAGAACGAAGTCACCGGGATGGAGAATGAACTCGTCGTCCGGTTCGACGACCGTCTCGTCGACGTACTCGTCGAGCTCCTGCTCGCTGTCGGGATGGATACAGGGGATGTTGGTGCGCTGGAACTCCAGGAACTCACGGCCAAGCCGGAGGTCGACGCTGGCCGGCTGGATCTGGATGTCGAGGTCGTCAAGCGGGTCGATTACGAGGTCGCCCGCTTCGAGGCGCTTGAGGATATCCGCGTCCGAGAGTATCATACGCAGTACGAAACCGGGCGGGTGCCTAAAACTTATTCTTCGTCCGGCGGTGATGATCCGCGTTTGTGGAAGAGCACTCAGGGGCACCCGATGCCTGTCCCGTCGTGACGTCCGACAGCAGTCAGGTGTTATATTGTAAACGATTTGACATCCTCCCCGCGCTAAAGCGCGAGGATTCCTCCGTTGGGGGTTCGGCTACCGACCCACGGAGGCAACTTGCGGGTTCGTGCGCACTTCTTTGGGACTTTCGTGAGGGTGTGGTTTCCCCGACCAGTCGTGGTCGTCCCACTCGAATCGCACGGGCCGTGCCATTGGCCTGACTTCGGTATCGCTATTTTCTCGAAGGAACGTCTCAGAAGCCGTGAGGTCGGCGTGTCCCTTGAAACCACACGGACACGTCAGCGTATCCCCGTGGCGAACCGTCTCGTCTTGGTCGCCACACTCGGGACACGTCTGACTCGTCCACGCTTCCGACTCGGCTTCGAGGCTGATGCCGTACTCCTCACAGACGCAAGCGAGACGGTGGATGAACTTCTTGAACGCCCAGAAGTTGTGCGTCTTCTCGTTCACCCTGACCGACCAGTGCGTTTCCAGCACGTCGGTCAAATCGCCCACGTACACCGTTGCCACTCCCTCCTCATAGAGTCGTTCAACGAGGTCACGCACCAGCGCGTTCTGTGCGTGGTCACGGCGTTTCGTCCGCTGTCGGTACAACCGTCGAATCCGTTTGGAACTGTAGCGTCCCTCTCGGAGTTTCGACTGTAGGCGGGCGATTTCGTCGGTCGTCTCGCGGAACCGTCCGAACAACTCCCGACCGTCGTAGAGATACTGGTTTCCAGTAGTCGTGGAACACGCGACGAGGTTGTTCGCGCCAACGTCGAGGGCGGCTTCGTGAGAAGCCAGTGGTGAATCCAGTCGAGAATCAGGGACGGTGACTGGTTGGAAAGCCCTGAACGTGTCGCTAACCTCGTCGTATTCGAGTTCCAGACGACCCTGTTTGCCGTCCCACTTCGGGTTGCCTTGGACTTCGAGGCGGAGTCGTTCGTGGTAGCCGAGTCCGTATTCGTCTTTCAGTTCTTGCCCGACAGGAATTTCGAGACGACTACGCTTCCCCCACTGAATCGTGTACTGGTTGCATCGGATGTAGGTACGGAGTTCTCGTCCGTCCTCCTCGTTGCCCCAGTACGATGGTGGGTTGGCGTACTCGCCTTTCTCCTTGAGGGCGAAGAACGACCGCCACGCTTCGCTGTTCTTGCGTGTGACCTGTTGGACGGTCGCGCTTCCGATGACGCCGTTGTAGCGCCCTCGGTACTCGGAGGTGTCCCACACGTCGCCGTCACCGAAGTAGTTCTGACGACGCTCGTAGGTCAGTTCGTTCCACAGGGAGGCGGAGGCGTCGAGTAGCCGTAGGAGGCACTCTTTGTCGGCCTCGGTCTGTGGGACGACCTCGAAGGTGTTGACTCGCTTCATTCGTCGCCACCTTCCTGTTCAGCGATGTAGCGTTCGACAGCGCCTTTCGATGCGCTCCCCGCCGTACCGACGTAGTACGAACGAGTCCACTTCACGCGGTCGTCGTACCGCTGATTGTACTTGCGGGCGGAGATACCCTTCACCCAGTTGACGATGAGCGACGGGGCGTTCTTGGGTGGACTCCCGATGAACAGGTGTACGTGGTCGGGCATGACCTCGGACTCGGCCAGTTCGAGGCCCTTGTCCTCACAGATTTCCGCGAAGATGGTTTCGAGACGTTCCTTCGTCTTCCCCGTCAGGTGCGAACGCCGATACTTCGGCACGAACACTATGTGGTAGTAGAGTTCGTATTTCGCGTGACGGGTACTCTTCACCATCTATGCATACTATCACGGTCAGATGATTTAAAGATTGCGTTGGAGCACCGTCTATGCCATCTACGGCGGTTGAATACTGTTAGTCGGCTTCATCCCCGCCCTGAAGGGCGAGGCTTTCGCCTCGAATTGGTCGTGTTCAGATAAGCTGATTCCATGCGAAGGCGAATGATCTGAGCCAGTCG
>NZ_JAKRVY010000017.1 GCF_023638055.1 Natranaeroarchaeum aerophilus
ATACTGCGCCCCCATGCATCGTGCATGGGGGCGTTTTTCATTTCGAACCGGGCGATTTCCGTCGCTCCCGGTACGCCCCGATCGACGCCACCGCTGCTGGCGAAACGCAGGGCTTAAGCGGGAGACGCATCTATCTATATACGCGCCAAGGTGGCAGAGTCCGGCCGAACGCAGCGGCCTGCAGAGCCGCCCACCGCCGGTTCAAATCCGGCCCTTGGCTTCCTGTGACGAACGGACGTGAGGAGCAGAAGCCATACAGACGGTTTGAACCCTGAGATGAGCGAAGCGAAGTCTCTCTGGTTCAAATCCGGCCCTTGGCTTTTTATTTCAGGTGACTTCGGAGCGGTAGCCCCGGAGATTTGCTTCGGTCCTGAAACGTGCGTAGTGAACTCGTCTGGTACAGATACTGGGTGGTGACATCTGACTCCAGCGACTATCCGTGAATCGAGGGTGATCCCGGTGTGAGTGCTGGCGATGCCGCAACGTTGTAGATGCTTGCCCTGTAAGGTACTTTCATGAGTCGCTCGCGGAAACCCGACTGGCTGCTCAAACCGCTGCCGACTGGCGAGGAGTTCACGGGTATCAAGCAGACGTTGCGAGATCGGAACCTTCACACAGTGTGCGAGGAGGCTAACTGCCCGAATATGGGCGAGTGCTGGAGCGGACAGGATGGGCCGGGGACGGCGACGTTCATGCTGATGGGCCACAGGTGCACCCGATCGTGTGGCTTCTGCGATGTCGAGACCGGCGGTGGTGAGCCGCTTGACCCCAACGAACCGGCCGAAGTTGCGAGCGCAGTCGCCGACATCGGACTCGATTACGTCGTCCTCACGTCGGTCGACCGGGACGACTTACCAGATCAGGGTGCGACCCATTTTGCCGAGACGATCCAGGAGATCAAGCGCCGAGACGCCGAGACGCTCGTCGAGGTGCTGATCCCCGACTTCCAGGGCGAGCCCGAACTCGTCCGGGAGATCATCGAGGCCGAGCCGGACGTCATCGCGCACAACGTCGAGACGGTCCAGCGTCTGCAGGGTCGGGTCAGGGACCCGCGTGCTGGCTACGAACAGAGCCTGCGCGTCCTTGAGCAGGTCAAGCGTGAGTCCGACATCCACACCAAGACCTCAATCATGCTGGGGCATGGCGAGCACGACCACGAGGTCTACCAGACGCTCGCGGATCTACGCGAAGCAGACGTCGATATCGTCACGTTCGGTCAGTATCTCCGTCCGTCCACCGATCACCTTCAAGTCCGGAAATACGTCCACCCCGACAAGTTCGATACGTGGGAGCGCGTCGCCGAGGACGAACTGGGCTTTCTGTACTGTGCTTCCGGACCGATGGTCCGTTCGTCGTACAAGGCCGGGGAGCTGTTCGTCGACGCCGTGATTCGGGACGGCAAAACAGTCGAACAGGCACGGTCGGAGGCACGGGCTGGCGGCGACTGAACGATGCGTTTTGAGGAGACAGTCTCAACGGAGTATAGCTGCGGTCTGTCTCACGCTGTGCTACTTGCTGATACTGAACCGGACAAAAGGTCCACGGTGCGAAAACGATCTTCTGGGCGCTGAACACTTGGTCGGTGTAACTGTGGTGACCGTCTTGGCAGTGTTCACAGACGGAGTGAAAGGTGACGGCGTGTTCTCAAAACAATCTATGCGGGAGAGTATACGCTACAGTAGTCGTATTGACCAGTCCGGGGCAGACTTCCGGAACGTGAGGAGCATTGCAGCTGCTGAAACCCGGTAGTCTGTTCCCTCTTGTACCCTCTCTCTATGGTCTTCTTGATGGATCTGGTGCCAAACGTGCTCAATCGAGCGTGAATAGTATTTGTATGATTTCCGATAACCCGGTCTCGGTAGTCGGGCTCGACAACAAAATACTGAACTGGTAGTGCTACTTCATCAGTACCAGTGACAGGCCAGCCCCGCGACTCGGATCGCCCTCCAGCCGAGCCGGACGACGATCCGGCCGAGCACGCCGACCCAGAAGAGTCTCCGCCGACCGACGGGTCCAGCGACGATCCGAAAGAGTCGATCACCGAAGGCAGTCTACTGGGGCCGCTCTTTCACCTTGCGTGGCCGATCGTCGTCATCCAGCTGTTGCAGGTGACCTACAACGTTGCCGATACGCTGTATCTCGGGCGGCTCTCCGCGGACGCTGTCGGCGCGATCAGCCTCGCGTTCCCGCTCATCTTCCTGCTGATCGCGGTCGCGGGCGGATTTACCACGGCGGGTGCGATCCTCGTCGCGCAGTATATCGGTGCGGAGGGTGATCGGTCCGCTGGGCTCGTCACCGGGCAGACGGTCTCGTTCGTCAGTCTGCTCTCGATCGTCATTGGTGTCGTGGGATACTTTTACACCCGCCCGGCGCTCGAACTCCTGCCGAGCGATCCCGATACGGCAGCCAGTGTCGTCCCGCTGGCGGCGGATTACATGGAGATAATTTTCCTCGGGATGCCGCTGATGTTTGGTTTTTTCGTCTTTTCAGCGCTCATGCGGGGGTACGGCGATACGCGTACGCCGATGCTCGTGATGGTGGTTTCGGTGATCGCGAACGTGGTGCTGGATCCGTTCTTGATTTTCGGGTTTCAGGACAACCCGCTCATGCTATGGCTTGGCTTGCAGAGCCTCGAAGCATCGGCACTTGCGGCCACAGGCTACACTGGCTGGGGGATCGAGGGTGCCGCAGTCGCGACGATCATCGCCCGTGGGCTGGGGACGGGGATCGGTCTCGGCCTGCTCTTTGGCACGTCGATCGGTCCGTCTGTTCGGCTGAGCCACCTTCGTCCGGACGTCGAGGTCATCGAGGACATCGTCCGGCTCGGGACGCCGAGTATGGTCGAACAGTCCACGAGCGCGCTGGCGATGATCAGCCTGACGGCGATGGTCGTCACGTTCGCGCCACCGGTCGTCGCCGCCTACGGGCTGGGCAACCGGCTCATCTCGCTTGTCTTCCTCCCGGCGATGGGGCTGGGCCGGGCGATCGACACGATGGTCGGCCAGAACCTCGGCGCGGATCGCGCGGACCGAGCCGCCCGTGCAGCGTGGATCGCGGCCTCGACCGGCGCAGGCGTCATGCTCGTCGTCGCGGTGATCGCCGTCACCTTCACCGAGCCGATCGTGAGCGTCTTCCTCGGAGACGTGCCGGACGCCCCCGAGACGATCGCGCTGGGCGTCGAGTACGTTCAGATCCGGTCGGTCGAGTTCGCCTTCATCGGCGTCTCGCAGGTGATGCTCGGCGCGTTCCGTGGGGCCGGAAACACCAAGATAGCGATGGTCATCTCGATCCTCACGCTGTGGGTCGGCCGTGTCGGGACGGTCTATCTACTCGTGTTCGTGTTCGACATGGGCGCAACCGGGATCTGGATCGGCATGGCGGTCGGGAACGTCCTCGGGGCGACCATCGCGGTTGCGTGGTTCCTGCGTGGTACCTGGAAAGAGAAGTATATCGACGAACCCGCGGTCGAGGCCGCGGAGCCAGCCGCGTCCGTCGATGGTGAAGACTAGGTCTCCCGGATCTATATGTGCCCGCCGCCGCTTGCGGAAGGTATGGACGAGCGAATCCGAGAGCACGCCGAGGTACTGGTCGACTGGAGCGCACGGATCGAGCGCGGTGACGACGTGGTGATGGCCGTCAGTCCCGGCGCACACGAACTCGCGGTCGCGACAGCGGAACTGCTCGGCGAGCGCGGCGCGAACCTCGTCACGACGCGGTCCTCGGGCGAGATCACACGCGCGTACCTCCGTGCCCACGACGACGAGTTCGACCCCGATCCCGCCCACGAACTCGCGCTCTACGAGAACGCCGACGCCTATCTCTCCCTGCGCGGCGGGCACAACACGGCGGCGACGGCGGACGTTCCGGCCGAGCGCCGACAGGCTCAGGCGAAAGCCACAGAGGAAATCCGCGAAGCCCGGATGGACACGGACTGGGTCTCGACTGTCCATCCCACGCGGTCGCTCGCCCAGCAGGCAGGAATGGCCTACGAGGAGTACCAGGCGTTCGTCTACAACGCTGTCTTGCGTGACTGGGAATCGCTCGCCGAGGAGATGGACCAGATGAAGGGGCTGCTCGACGAGGGGAGCGAGGTCCGACTCGTCTCCGCGAACACCGATCTCACGATGTCGATCGAGGGCCGAACCGCGGTCAACAGCTGTGCCTCGGTCGCCTACGACTCCCATAACCTCCCGAGCGGCGAGGTATTCACCGCGCCCTACGACACGTCGGGCCACGTCGAGTTCGACGTGCCGATGACGATCCACGGCAAGCGCGTCCGGGACGTCTCGCTGACCTTCGAGGACGGCGAGGTTG
This sequence comes from Natranaeroarchaeum aerophilus, assembly GCF_023638055.1. Taxonomy (NCBI): domain Archaea; kingdom Methanobacteriati; phylum Methanobacteriota; class Halobacteria; order Halobacteriales; family Natronoarchaeaceae; genus Natranaeroarchaeum; species Natranaeroarchaeum aerophilus. Next base: position 4,315 of record NZ_JAKRVY010000017.1, read on the forward strand.
TGGAGTACGACGCTGCCCAGAACGCAGACGTAATCGGTGACGTCCTCGATACCGATCCGGGTGCACGCCGACTCGGCGAACTGGGGATCGGGATGAACCGCGGGATCGACCGCTACACGGACAACATCCTGTTCGACGAGAAGATGGGTGACACCGTCCACCTTGCGCTTGGCCGGGCATACGACGCGAACCTGCCCGAGGGCGAGTCGGGCAACGACAGCGCGGTCCACGTGGATCTGATCACGTCAGTCAGCGAGGACTCGCGGCTGGAGGTCGATGGCGAGGTCGTGCAGCGGAACGGGCGATTCCGTTGGGAAGACGGGTTCGAAAACTAGTCTTCGGTCGACGTCCGGTCGAGATCCTTCTCACCCTGATAGATCTCGTAGCCGTCCTGTGCGACCTTCTCGGCGAGGACGGCACATTTGATCCGCATCGGGCTGATATCGACGCCGAGCATGTCGACGATGTCGTCTCGGTCCATCTCCATCAGGTCGTCGACTGATTCGCCCGGCAGTTTCGACGAGAGCATGCTCGCGCTGGCCTGGCTGATCGCACAGCCGTCGCCCTGGAAGGCAACGTGTTCGATCGTCTCCTCGTCGTCGGCCAGCTTGACGTCGATACGAATCTCGTCGCCACACATCGGATTCTCGCCGACGTGAGTGTAGGTCGGCTCCTCGATCTCCCCGTAGTTACGCGGGTTCTTGTAGTGGTCGAGGATCTGCTGGCGATACATATCTGATCCCATTCCCATTGTTGAAACCGGATAGGTCCGTGCGGGGCAAAAGGATTCCGGCGCCGCCACCGGATCGCTAGGGGATGTTCGGGATGGATCGCCGCGTCAGAGCCGTTCGAGCAGTTTCCCGCTCGCGGAGGTGCCTTTCCGGTTGAACGAGAGGACGCGCACCCGGAGCATGTCGGCGGGCTGTATATCGTCGGGGACGTCCTTGACAAAGACCACGAACCCCTCGACTTTGACTACCGCGTCTGTCTCGCCGCTGTGGTGTTCAGTGAGTTCCTCGACGCCAGCCTCGATGATCTCGCCCTTTTCGACCGGGGCATCCCGGGCCTGTGCTTCCTCGTGGGCTCGCTTCGAGGCCGTTGCATCCGATCCCCGTCGCGAGCGCCACCAGAGTACGGCTGCAACTCCGATGACGACGACGACGAGCACTGTCCCGAACAGCGGCGTCATCTCCGGTGGTACGTTCATCGTCCCCCTCTGAACACTCATCATTTAAAAATCCCCTCGTTACTGGCTGACGTATGTCAGACAATCAAGGTTCTGGAACGGGTCGAAATGGACGCATGGCGTTTTGTGTCCGAACCAGTCCGCTCACCGGGGTCGTCCGCCGCTACTCGCTCACGCGAACAGCTGGCGGGCGTCGTCGATTGCATCGATCAACACGTCGATCTCCTCCCGGGTGTTGTAGATGTAGAAGGAGGCCCGAGCGGAGGCGGCGACACCGAGTGTGTCGTGCAGTGGCTGGGTACAGTGATCACCGGCGCGAATCGCAACAGCCGAGTCGTTCATAATCGAAGCCAGGTCGTGGGCGTGAACTGAATCGAGATTAAAGGCAACGAGCCCCCCGCGGTCGGGGCCGGGTTCGGGACCGTAGATTTCGATATCGTCGAACTCCGAGAGGCGGTTGTAGGCGTACTCGGCGAGTTCTTCTTCGTGTATCTGGATGTTCTCCATCCCGATCTCGTCGAGATAGTCGGCCGCTTTGGCCATGGCGATTCCCTCGGCGATCAGGGGTGTTCCGGCCTCGTACTTCCAGGGGAGGTCGTTCCATTTCGCGTCCTCGAAGGTGACTTTTGTGATCATGTCGCCGCCGTAGAGGAACGGCTCCATCTCTTCGAGGATCTCCTTTTTGCCGTAGAGGCCGCCAATTCCCGTCGGTCCGGCCATCTTGTGGCCCGAAAAGGCATAGAAGTCGGCATCGATTGCCTCGACGTCGACTGGACGCGTCGGGACGGCCTGTGCGCCGTCGACAAAGATGTAGGAGTCGTGTTCGTGGGCGATGTCGGCGAGTTCGGCGACCGGATTGATCGTGCCAAGCGTGTTCGAGACGTGGACGACGCTGACCATCTGCGTGTCCTCGCCGATCAACTCGCGGGCGTGATCCATGTCGAGTCGTCCGGTCTCGTCGACCTGAATATATCGTACGTCAGCACCGGTTCGTTTGGCGATCTGTTGCCACGTCACCAGTGAGGCGTGGTGTTCCATCTCCGTGAGGACGACCTCGTCGCCGGGGCCGAGTTCGTTCAGTCCCCACGCGTAGGCCACGAGATTCATGCTCTCGGTGGTGTTTTTCGTGAAGATCATCTCCTCGCGCCCGCCGCTTGCGCCGACGAATTCGGCGAGACGGTCGTGGGCCTCCTCGTAGGCGATCGAGGCCTCCTGACTGAGATGGTGGATGCCCCGGTGGACGTTTGCGTTGTACCCGCGGTAGTAGTCGCCGAACACGTCGATGACCTGATTCGGCGTCTGGGTCGTCGCCGCGTTGTCGAGATAGACGATCTGCTGGTCGTCGTTGACCCGGCGCTGCAGGATCGGGAAGTCCTCGCGGATCCGCTCGACGTCGAGTGGTGCAGTCTCTTGCGTTCCCATTGCTAGTGGGGAGGGTCTCCACACAAAACACTCCTTCGGTGCTGTGGTGTGACAGCCGGAAAAACCACGTTTGAGGGCTGTTCGACGTTCAGTCGTCCGATCCAGCCCGCACCTGGAACTCGGTAATGAGCGAGGGGCGAGTGTATCGAAGCATCAGCTCGGTATAGCGTGCGACCAGCCATGCCATGGCGTTGAACACGTGCAAGACGATGATGCCGATTCCGACGCCGATCGCGCTAAAGACGAGCGCACCCCACACTGAGTCGGCGTACGTCGAGATCACTTCGCCCGTCTCGACGGTCGCGCTGTAGGGCAGATCGAGACTGACCGACTGCCCGCCGCCGTCGAACGCGAGTTCGGGGACAGTGAACTCCACCGTACTACCGAGCGTGATGCCGACGTTCGGGTTCCCGTAATGGAGCGGTGCGGCGAGCAGCGTGACGACGACCGATCCCAGGACCGTGATGATGACGAACGCGAAAATCCCGATAAAGAACTTGCTGAACAGGTAGACGGTCCCCTTCCACGTACCGGCATCGAGACAGAGCTGCTTCAGCCGTCCGAGTGCGCCGATATCCGGATCGTGGTTGGTTACGGGAATCGTGACGTCCAGCAATAGTTCCGCGAGTGCGCGCTCTCCCGCAGCGAGCTGTGTGGCAAAAAACAGCGTCATCAACAGCAACGGGAGTCCGAACACGAGGATGATCAACCCGACTCCGACTGAAAAGCCGGTGACGAGAAAGACGAAGTATGCGATACCGAGCGGAAACGTTAGCAACAGATACAGCAGGTTGAAATACGTCTGTTTGCGGAGGGGAACACCGAGGAACCAACTGACACTCGATGTGGCGCTCCAGGGAGCTATCGGTTCGGACTCGCCGCTCGTGCTCATGATAGTCCCTCCGTGTTGATTGACTGTACGGGAGTATCAATCATTGTCGTTTGTGTGTTCTCAGGTGTCATATCAGGGCCTCCGTAAGGAGTGTGCAATTGCGAGCAACCCAGTCAGATGGCAGACGGTGATGACGAGCAGGATCTGTGCGTCGCTCGCATTGGTCACGCCGTCGATCGAGTACGACAGGACGAACGGAACAACGGTCAGGAAGGCAACGCCGATAGCGAGATAGAACATCGGCTGGCTCTCGTTGCGTCGATAGCCGCGGTAGGCGAGTCCGGCGACGAGCCCGCCCAGCGTCGCGCTGGTCAGTGCAACGAGGAAGATCGTTGCGCCGCCGCCGAGTTCGGTCTCGATGGCCGAAAGCACGGCTTCCGTCATCATTGGTCACACCTCGGACTAATCGCCGCCGTTGCGTCTGCCATCCTGAGGGTCAGTGCTGTCATGGATCTCCGAATATCGAGTACAGTATCGCAAGCAGTCCGGCGACTTCGCCGCTCGTCGCAACGATCTGGACCGTCACCGAGGGGAGATCGGTCAGTGTCGGGAGCAGGAATCGTGTCATCGTCGGTGCAGCACTGAGCAGGGTGATACCAACTGCGAGCCACAGCAGTGCCGGAGCACTGGAGCGCTGGTAGCCCCGGTAGGCCCGAAGCGCGATCCAGCACGCCAGCAGGAACGCCAGCGTCTGGCCGACGAACACCGTTATACCGACCAGCGGGCTGCCACCGGTCGTCGTCAGCAGTGGTGTGACATGCATGGCGATCAGAGCTCCTCGTACAGTCTGGTGAACCGATCTGCGGGATCCTCATCGCGCCGGTGGATATCGATCTCCATCTCCCCGTCTTCGATTTCAACTGCAACACGTTCGAGGCGCGCGGCGTACGTCTTGTAGTGGTGACCGTCGGGGTCGAGCTGTTGCTGGGACTCCAGCAGGTCGTGCTCATCGAGACGGTCGATTCGCCGGTAGATCGTCGGCGGCGAAGCGTCACAGCGCTCCGCGAGCGTCTCTGCTCCCATCGGCTCTTTGCTCGTCTCGATGAGGATCGACCGTGCGTACTCGTCGTCGAGTATGGCGAGTAGCTCGACCTCCTCATCCTCGGTCATTCACTGGTTGGTTCGCAGACACTATATAAAAAAGCCCACAGTTTCTGGCCCGGAAACTATGACGCCGGTATTAACATACACCCTCTCGATACTGCAAACGACATGCCCGCTATCGAAACGAACTCGCTGAGCAAGCGCTTCGGCGACGTCGTTGCGGTTGATGACCTGTCCCTCCAGATAGATGATGGTGAAGTGTTCGGCTTTCTCGGTCCGAACGGTGCCGGGAAGTCGACGACAATCAACATGCTGCTCGATTTCGCCCGCCCGACCGGCGGCTCGGCCACGGTGCTTGGCTACGACACGCAAGACGAGTCCCAGAAGATCCGCAAACGAGTCGGCGTCCTTCCCGAGGGCTTTGACCTCTACGAACGCCTCTCCGGTCGCAAACACATCGAGTTTGCCCAGCGCGCTAAAGGCGCAAACGGCGATCCAGAGGAGTATCTCGAACGCGTCGGTCTGGGCGGCGATCCAGCCGACAGAAACGCCGGCGACTACTCGAAGGGGATGAAACAGCGTCTGGCCTTCGGGATGGCACTGGTCGGCGAGCCCGATCTGCTGATCATGGACGAACCCTCCAGCGGTCTCGACCCCACTGGTATTCGCGAGATGCAAGAGATCGTCCGCGCGGAAGCCGAGCGTGGGACGACCGTGTTCTTTTCGAGCCACATCCTTGATCACGTCGAGGAGATCTGTGACCGGATCGGCGTGATGAACGAGGGCGAACTGGTCGCCGTCGGAACCCTCGATGAACTCCACGCCCAGATCGGCGGGGACGCCCACCTCGAACTCTCGGTCGACGATGTTCCGGAGCAGACTGTCGACACGCTCCCCGACATCGCGGGTGTTTCGGGTGCGGCGGCGCGCAACGGTATGCTCGACGTCACCTGCACCGAGTCGGCGGCCAAAGCCAGAGCGATCAATCACGTCGAGGACGCCGGAACGACGGTGCTCGACATTCAGGTCGAGGATCAGGATATCGACGATCTGTTCGCGGAACTCACCGGCAATGGCTCCACGCCCGAGGAGGAAGATGCCCCCGAGGAGGTGGTCGCATGAGCGTCCCGACGGTTGCCCGGAAGGACTTCGAGGACGCTGTCCGCTCGCAGATGCTCTGGTCGATGACCGGGCTGCTCGTGGGGTTGATCGTGCTGATCTACGGTGCAGTCAGGTACTTCGAGGGGAGCGCACCGGCGGATGAACTGGCCGCAATACTCGCCCTCCCGATGCAGGTAATTGTCCCGCTTGCGGCGCTGATCGTGGGCTACATGGCGATCGTCGGCGAGCGTCGCTCGGGCAGTATCAAGATTCTGCTGAGTCTTCCGCCGACGCGCGAGGACGTCGTCGCCGGAAAGCTTCTCGGACGAGCGGGTGTCGTCGCGACCGCCGTCCTTGCTGCGTTCGCCGTTGCGCTGGTGCTCGGCCTGGTGCTGTTCGGCGAGGTAGCGGTCGGTGAGCTGTTCGGCCTCGCCGTCGCGACCCTGTTACTTGGGTTTGCTTTCGTCGGCATCGCGGTCGGCTTCTCGGCCGCCGTGGCGTCTCGCGGGCGTGCAATGGCTGGCGTCGTCGGGACGTATCTGGTCTTTCTGGGCTTCTGGGACGTCCTCGTCGGCGGCATCTACCGGCTCGCGACCGGCGCGTTCCCGCCGGGGATCATTCCGATGGACGGCCGGATCGAGCCGTGGGCGCTTGCGCTCCAGCGACTCAATCCGATGGAAGCCTACGGCGTCGTCGCCTCCGGGCTGATGGACCAGCAAGTGTTTCCGCTGACCCTGCAGTTCCCGATCGGCGTCAACGTCGTCGGGAACGAACCGCTCGAAGACGTCGTGATCGGGGAGGTTCCCTTTTACCTCTCGGAGTGGTTCTCGGCGGTCGTGTTGCTCGCCTGGTTCGTCGTCCCCGTCGCGCTGGGCTATCTCCGATTTAGAAACGCGGATCTGGGCTGAGGGCGACGCTTAAGTTTCTGTACTCCTGCGCTCCAGTATGGTGACGAAACGTGCGCTCGGAATCAGTCTCCTCCTGCTCGGTCTCGCTTTTGTCGGCGTGTTCCATGCCGTCGCGTCGCTGGCGTTCGACAGCGGGGTGGGCTGGATCGGGATCGGTCTCGCAGCGATATCGCTGCTGGGGATCGTACTGGTCAACACCGGCGGGGGATCGACGAACCGCTAGGCGAGCCGCAGGACCTGTGCGTGTAGCGTCGACTCCAGTTCGAGGACGTTTGCCTCGTCGACGTAGCCGTGCTCGATTGCCAGCTCGACCGCCTCGGTCCCGACGATATTGGCGATCGTCGCCCGCGATAGGCTGTCGACGACCTCGTCCTCGCCGACGTCTTCACCCCCGTAGAACTCCTCGGTGACGGTCAACGAAATATCGCCGTTCTCGTAGGTCTCGCCGAGCGTCTCCGGATCGCAGACGGTGACGAGCAGCCCCTTCTCGGTCGTGCGCTCGCTGACGATCACTGCCCGAGCTCCTCGCCGACCATCTCCTCTTCGGCCTGTCGGCGCATGTCCTCGGCCTCCTCTGCGATCTCTTCGGCTTCGTCGTACTCGCCTAACTCTTCGAGCGCGCGGGCTTTCTCTTCGAGCGTGACCTGATTGCGCATCCCCAGCCTGATGGCGTTATCGAGCGCGTTCAGGGCATCCTCGGCGAGACCGCGTTCGAGCAGGAGAAAGCCGCGGTTGTACCAGGCTTCGGCAAACCGCTGGTCGATCTCGACAGCGCGTTCGGCGTGTTCGAGCGCCTGCTCGCTCCGGCCGGACTCCCAGAGCGCGTACGCGAGGTTCGTCTCGGCGGTTGCAGCGTGTTCGCTGTCGCCGTCCATCGAGATTGCCTCCTGATACGCGCCCATCGCGGCGTCCCACTCCTCGAGTTCAGCGTGGGCAACCCCCTTGTTGACCCACGACTCCTGTTCGATCAGTTCGTCCTCGGCGAAGCGGGCTGCTCGCTCGAAGGTCTCCGTTGCCTGCTCGTAGCGGTTGATCCCCATGTAGTTCAGCCCGACATCGAGTAAGGCGTTCGCGTCGACCGCATCGTTCGCTGTCGTCTCCTCGTCGAGCAGGTCCGGGATCACACGGGAGTCGACAGGGTCGACTTTGTCCGGATCGATGTCGAGTTCGGGCGGATCGAGATCGAACTCGTCGTACTCCCCGGAGAAGCCCTGCCCTTCGGAGAACTCGTGGTCCTCTTTGGGGTCGTCGGCTGGATCAGTCATGCCCGATAGTTCGACTGGGGCGGTGTTAAGGCCTGCGTTGGCGGCTTCTCGCTTTGCCCGGTCAGGCCGGAGATCGCTCTCGACGATCGCCCGGTCCCATGACCTGCCTTTTTGATCCACCGACGCTTCGGTACGCCCATGAGCAAGCGACTGTTCGTGAGCGTCGACCTGCCCGACGAACTCGCCGACGAGGTCGCGGCAGTTCAAGAGGAGTTCCGCGAGGCGAGCGGGCTCCGGTTCACTGACCCCGAACAGGCCCACCTCACGCTCTTTTTCCTCGGCGACGTCGCCCCCGATCGCGTGACAACGGTGGAGTCGGCCCTCACCGAGGCAGTCGAAACCGCAGCTATCGACCCCTTCACTGCCCACGTCGAGGGGCTCGGTGTCTTCCCCTCGCTGCAGTATATTAGCGTCCTCTGGGCGGGCGTCTCCGCTGGAGCTGACGAACTCACCGCGCTCCACGAGGCAGTCGAACCACGGCTCGTCGGTCTGGGATTCGACGCCGACGACCACGAGTTCACCCCACACGTCACGCTCGCGCGAATGGACCACGCAGGCGGCAAGGAGCTGGTCCAGCAGGGCGTCCGCGAACTCGACCCAGTCGTCGGCGAGTGGACCGTCGAGGAGGTTCGGCTGACCGAAAGCGAGTTGACGCCCGACGGCCCGGAGTACTCGACGGTTCGGCGGTTCGAGCTGTGATCGCTTGCCCAGTGCACTGTCCGAGTGTATACAATATCACATTGTAACATTGTTTACAACGTCACATGGCGGTCGAGAGGGTGCGCATCTGGGCTCTGCGCTCGTACTAGCTACTCCTCCTGCTTGCCCCTAGCTACCCCTCCCGACAGACTGCGTCCGCGAGCGCGGGCAGCACCTCGGTGACGTCCGCCCGAAAATCGTAGTCGGCGCTGGCGGTAAAGGGCGTCAGATCGTAGTTCACGACTGCGAGCGCCGCGCCGTCACGACGAGTAGGGAGCGAGGCGGCAGGCTGTACCTGCAGGGAGGAGCCAGCAACGATGAGCACGTCACTGTCGGCGACGAGTTCCCGGGCGGTCGAGAGCGCGGACGGAGCGAGGTCCTCGCCGAACAGCACGACGTCGGGTTTGTAGATCCCACCACACTCGCAGGTCGGCGGGCCGTCGCCGTCGTCGACGAGACCGAACGCCCACTCGGCGTCCCGCTGTGTCCCACAGTCCTCACAGACCACCCGCCGGGCGTTCCCGTGCAACTCGATCAGCCGCTCGGATCCGGCTTCGGCGTGGAGTCCGTCGGTGTTCTGCGTGATTACTGCTGTGAGTGGTCCTTCCCGTTCGAGCTGGAACAGCGCGTCGTGGGCCGCGTTCGGCGCGACATCGTCGGGCAGCATTCGCTCCTGAAGTCGCAAGCGGTCCTCCCAGAACCCCCCGGGATCGCGTCTGAACCGACGCAGATGAAACGACTGGGGGTCGAACTCCTCGCCCCAGATGCCGTCCTCGCCGCGAAAGGAGGGGATCCCCGATGCGGTGCTCAGACCGGCACCGGTCAGGGCGACCGCCGCGTCGGCTGCCCGCAGGTCGTCCGCGAGATCGGCTATCCGGTCGTCCATAGTCGACTGTTGGTGACGGCGATTGAAAGATGCGATGCTGGACGGTTCCCCGCGGCAGATTGATTGCTGTCTGGGGCCAATGGGTCATACTTGACTATCACGATGCTCACACCCGATCTCCTCACCGACTACGACGCGAACGTTCCGACTGAGACAGCGACAGCGACGTTCGGCCTCGGCTGTTTCTGGGGCCCCGACGCCGCGGCAGGTTCGATCGACGGCATCGTGCGGACGCGCGTGGGCTACGCCGGTGGAACGAAGCCCGATCCGTCCTACGAAGTGATCGGCGACCACACCGAGGTCGTCCAGATCGAGTACGATCCCGATACGGTTTCGTTCAGCGACCTCGTCAAGTGGGCGTTCACGGAGCACCATCCCCCCACCCAGGCGGAGAAACGCCAGTACCAGAACATCGCCTTTACCGAGACGCCGACCCAGCGCGATCAACTTCGGCGGTTTCTGGACGGCAGCGAGTGGACCGAAGACCAGATCGAGACCCGGCTCGAATCGCTTGACGCGTTCACCCTCGCCGAGGACTACCATCAGAAGTTTCAGCTCCGTGGAACGCGCTGGATCACCGATGCCTTCGAGGAGGCGGGCTACGACGCCGCGGCCGTCAGGGAATCGCCCGCCGCAGCGAAGCTAAACGCCCACGTTGCCGGACACGACGTGACGTTTCCCGGCCTCCAGCAGTCGTACGAGCCCAGTCGGTGAGAGCACGAGTGGTGTGTCCCCCAGTGCGTGGAGGTGCGCCCCCACGATTAACGAGCTGTGCCGTGGTATCTCACGGCATGTCGCGATTTCTCATCGTATACGGTACCGGCGAAGGACAGACTGCACGCGTCGCAGCACGAATCGGTGAGGTTCTCGCTGAGCGCGTGCATGAGGTGACGGTGATCGATATCGAGGACGCCGAGTCGGCCGCCGCTCCCGAGCAGTTCGATGCGATTCTCGTCGGCTCGTCGATCCATGTCGGAGCCCATCACGAGGCTATCCGTGAGTACGTCGAGACGAACCTGAGCGGCGTCTCGACCCGCCCGAGCGCGTTCTTTCAGCTCTCGCTTTCGTCCGCAGTCGACGACGAGGCGCGCCGGGCGGAGGCGGCACGGTACGTCGACGACCTGCTCGAAGCCGCTGACTGGAACCCCGACCGGATTGGTCTGTTCGGCGGTGCACTCCGGTACTCGAAGTACGGCTTTCTCAAGCGGCTTCTGATGAAACGGATCGCCAAAAACGCGACTGGCGACGTTGATACGTCCCGGGATTACGAGTACACGGACTGGGACGAAGTCGAGGCGTTTGCTGCCGACTTTGCTGGGTTCGTTGAACGGCGGCTTAAAAACGAGTGACCCCAACCCGTTTGGATGAAGAATAATTATAAATATTCCGAATTTAGATAAGAAAATAATAAAGATGCGTAAAGATTGGATACATACCCTACAATAGAAATATGTATTAGTACGTTTCTTGGCCTTCTAGAGCCCTCTAACGCCGATTTACTCTCCGAAAGTTATTTGATACTACTCTAGTAACGCCAACACGAATGTCCGAAAAAAGCCGTACCTCGGCTGACACTCGGCGTAGTTTTTTGACCAAGACCGGCGCTGTCGGCACCGTTGCTCTGGCTGGTTGTCTGGGCGATGACGACGACGGGGCGATTACATGGGTGATGAATCCGGCAGAGGATACCATCGATATCGAAGTGCAGTATCAGCCACTGTTCGAGCTGATCGAGGACGAGTTCGATGTCGAGATCGAAGGACTTCCGACCCAGAGCTACTCCGGGACATCGGAAGAACTGGCCCGCGCGGGTGACGGGGATCGGATTATTGCAGACACCTCACCTGGAGCGGTGCCAGATCTCGGGCCGGACGAGATCGATGTCGTCGGGATGCGTGAAGCGTTTGGCGCGGAACTGTACTTTGGAACGCTCGTCACTACGCCTGACAGCGGGATCAACGAGGTCGCTGATCTGCAAGGGGAATCCGTTGCGATGGCTGATGTCGGATCGGTCTCCGGTGGGATGGCACCAATGTGGATGCTGCAAGACAGCGGACTGGATATCGGCAACGCACCTGAGGGGGGCAGCGCCGAGGACTTCACACTGCGCAGTGGAGTCGCACACGACCTTGCCGTCGAGGAGCTTATCGAGAGCGACACGGTCGCTGCAGCGGGTGCAGGGGAATTCGCCTCGATTCCCCACGTCCCGCTTGACCAGATCGAAGGCGAGTACGAGGACCTCTACGAGATCTCACCCGAAGTTGAAGATGCCGGCACGGAAGACCCGGAACTCCAGCTCCTGGACGTTTCGCCGTCGATTCCACGAGCGCCGATCGTCGTCAACACGGCCTGGGAAGAGGATATTCGGTTCGATATCGAGGAGTTCATGCGTGACGTGACGCCCGAGGATCTCCAGCACGACCCGTTCGACCTCGCTGACGAACTCAATCTCGATCTACCCGAGGAACTTCTCGAAGACTACGCCGACCCCGATTACGAGGAGTTCGACGTGGACGACTACGATCTCAGCGATGACCAAGACGACGATTGGTCCGACTTTGGGGACCACGAGCTGTGGTTCAGCGGCATCATCGAGGCGACACACGAGGACTACGATCCGGTCAACAACTTCGCCGAAGACCTGGGCATTGGCTTCGACGAGATATAGTAAGCCCCAAACAGAGCCACTCCAAATTCAGGATATCCGATGACCAAAATCGTCGTCGACAACCTCAGGAAAACCTACGGGGACACCGTCGCTCTCGACAATATTTCGTTCGAGGTCCCGGCGGGGGAGTTCGTGATCATCCTCGGCGTCTCCGGCTCGGGGAAATCGACGCTCCTTCGGTGTATGTCCGCGCTCACTGAACCGACCGAGGGACAGGTACTGATGGACGGCGAACCGATGACGACGACCCGCCCCGATGTCGCGATGATCTTCCAGCAACACAACATCGTCGGGGACATGAGCGCGTACTCGAACGCATTGTCGGGTGGAATCAACCGGACTGGACTGATCGAGAGCATCTTCCAGCTACACGACGACGCGGAGAAACAGCGCGCACTCGAAGCGCTCGACACCGTCGGCCTCCTGGACGAGGCCGAAAAGAAGGGCCGACGGATGAGCGGCGGACAACAACAGCGTGTCGGGATCGCACGTGCACTCACTCAGCTTCCGCAGGTGTTGCTCGCCGACGAACCCGTCGCCAGTCTCGATCCGGGGAGCGCACAGGACGTGATGGGCTACATGCAGCAGGCGTCCGACGAGCGTGATCTTACCACGTTCATCAGCCTCCATCAGGTCAACATCGCCCGGAAGTACGGCCAGCGATTCATCGGGCTACACGACGGTGAGAAGGTGTTCGACGGCTATCGCGAGGAACTCACCATCGATGCGGTCGACAAGATCTACGGAGACATCGATACGGAAGGCATGTTCGTCACGGACGAAGCGGACGACAGGCCGCTCGAAGACGGAGAGACACGGGAGGCGGAGCTATGACCGACGACGATCGCCCTACGGCGTCCGACGGTGGAGTCGAACAGCCGAACCGTCTCGAATCCGCAAGTGCGCGGGTGAACGAACAGTTCGAGAATATCCGACAAACTCGGCGAAGACGGGCCTTCGGCTGGCTCGGTCTCGTTCTCACGCTCGGTTTCATTACGCTACAGGGGCTTGCTGCGGCGGAGTTTTTCGATAGTAGAACGAACTTTACGTGGAGCCACTTCGCCGGGCGGATGGGCGATTACTTCCCCCGGACCGACGTTGGCGGTATTCCGTTTCTCGACATCTGGACCTACTGGGAGTTCATTTCCTCGAACGATCTGATCTACGATGCCGAGATTGGGGGGCTGCTGTTTCAGTTCCCACCGAACTTCGCGGATCTCTATGCCTTCTTTTTCGAAGAGCTGGGCGTCTTCCTGATCTTTGGGGAGGCCGGGATCACGCTGGCGATGGGGCTCGTCGGGACGATCCTCGGCTTCCCGCTCGCGTTCCTGTTTAGCGTGCTCGGCTCCGAGCGAGTCACGCCGTTCCCGATCAACTTCATCTTCCGCGGGATTATGTCGTTCATTCGGGCCATCCCGGCCATTATCTGGGCGCTGATCTTCGTTGCACTCGTCGGGCTGGGGGCTGCGGCGGCGACACTCGCCATCGCACTAAATACGATCGGTAACCTCGGTCGCCTGTTCGTCGAGGAGCTCGAAGAGCTCGAGGACGGACCGATCGAAGCGATGCAGACGACGGGCGCGAACAAACCACAGGTGGTCTTCTTCGGCATGTTGAGTCAGGTGAAGACCTCGTTTATCGCCTGGACGCTGTACATCTTCGAGATCAACGTCCGGTCGGCAGTCACGGTCGGCGTCATCGGTGCCGGTGGACTTGGTGCTGTCGTTGCGACCCAGGAGGCACGACTCGTGTTCGAGAACATGATGGCTACACTCTTTGTCATCTTCGTACTCATCTTCCTCGTCGAGCTGTTCAGTCAGCGTCTCCGTGCTCGACTGCGATCGAACCAGGAGAAAAAGAGTATCTACGAGTTGATCGTCGGCTTCCCGCGACGGATGGCCGACTCCGTCGTCAGGTAGCTCGACGCTAGCGTTTTTCTTCGATCTCGCGGGCAGCAGCCAGCAGTTCGTCGTGTCGTTCGCCGTTCGACGCGACAACCCCACGGCTCCGCGGCGTCCACGACTCGCCATCGAGATCGGTTACGGTTCCGCCTGCCCATTCGACCATCGCGACGCCCGCGACAGTGTCCCAGGCGTTCGCATCGATATTCGTGAGTACGCCCTCGACCGACCCAGCCGCGAGCAGGGAGAGCGATGCCTGAGCGCAGCCTGGCCGCCGGAGGTCGCCGAACCGTCGGACGATTGTACCGGTCGCGGCGGCGTATTCGTCACGACGATCCCGGGGCCACCAGATCGACGGGACGACCTGAAACGTCTCCGGGTCGGTTCGGCCGCTGACGGTCACTGGTGCGCCGTTCCGCCTGACGCCATCCGGCGTCCCGACGTAGGTGTCGCCCAGCGCGGGCATATCGTTGACCGCCGCGACCGGAGTACCATCCACGAGACAGGCCACGCTCGTCGCCCAGCGACGGTTCTCTCGGACGAAGTTGTTGGTCCCGTCGATCGGATCGACGATCCAGACCATCCCGGTTTCGGGGACGGTTCCGGTCGCGCTCTCCTCGCCGTAGATCGTGGCGTCTGGGATAGCATCACGTATCCGCGCTTCGACTGCCGCCTCCGCATCCCGATCTGCCTGCGTAACCACGTCGGTTTTGCCCGACTTGCGCTCAACGTCGAGCGGGCCACGGAACGCTTCTGCCGCGACAGCACTTCCCGCAGCTGCGCTCTCGCGGGTTATCTCAACCAGCTGCCCGGTAGCGACCTCGTTCGCGTCTCGGTCCATCCTCGCTAGTTTAGGAGCAAGGGGTTTAGATCCAAGGGCTTTGGTGAATCGCCATACGTGAGTTAATTCGGGTGGGTGACGGCTCGTTTGA
>NZ_JAKRVY010000018.1 GCF_023638055.1 Natranaeroarchaeum aerophilus
GACACAGTTCCAACACCCTGCTTCCTTCATTGAGAACGTTTCTATGACACGCTCAATAAGTCAGGTATCGAACGGTTGGCATAGCTGTATTGCTCGATCAAGAATCAGTATATACTGGAGAAGGAAGGAACGTACTGTACTCTGATGTATCGGTTATTTGGTAAAAACGGGGTGCAAGGCATAGAGGATACAGTCAGCATGACACCAAGGAAGGGATGTATGATGAACACTCTCGCAACAATCACCGCCCGTTCCAACCCCGACATTTATATTGTTCGTACTGTCAGATTGGGTCATGAAATCTGTCGCTCTTAATATTGGCGCGAACAGTGACACACCAAGTGGCCGAGCTCCGATATTTGCCGACGGTTCATTCCGATACATCCCTATCACTGAAGCAGACGACGCCGTGTCCGAGCCCACCTACCGTGATCTCGGATTGAGCGATGTCCGACCAGAAACAGCCCACGACTCGGTGACACATTTCGATCCTGAGTTCCCCGAGCTTGAGTACGGGCAAAACTACACCTATGGCGACCGCCACACGCGAAAGACCTCCGAGATCGCTAAACTCAACGAAGGCGACATCCTCTTTTTTTACGCCACACTGGACTACGCCGACGATAGAGACCCTGAGTTCGACTGGATAAACGAAGAGTGGGGTGCCTATATCATCGGCCACTTTACACTTGACCGAGACCCCATAAGGAAAGACGAATACGACTCGTTGCCGCCAGAGGTTAAGAACCGAGTAGAGAGTAATGCCCATTTTCGACGTGAAGAGTTCGATGCGGAGTACATCGTTCTGGGCGACCCCAGCCGATCCCAGCTCTACGACAAACCAATTCCTCTGAGCGAGGATTCAGGAACCGATGCGAACCGTATAGTGACATCACTATCCGAGGACTCTGGTGCTGGGCCATGGTATCGACGCCCCCTTCCGTTCGACGAGGAGGCAACAGAGAAGTTGTGGAGTACACACCGCTCACAAGAGTACGACGCCCTACTGCATACTGAACGGTTCTTGGACTTCGCCGAGGCTAAATCATTTTCACGGTTCGTGTCCCTTCGTGGTGATTGGTATCAACTGTGGCAGACTTTAGAAAACTCCGATGCAACGCAAGAAGCGCGTCTTCTCGGGACATTCGTTTATATTGCTGGCGGCAACAACCACGAAGTCGTCAGGGAGGTACTCAATTCTGCTGGGACTCTTGAGGAAGCAGTCGAGAAACGAGAGGAACTCCAATCGAGCTTGAATGAGCTGTACCGGACAGGCGAAGCCGACAAGTCGAACCATCGGAAGTACCTTGGCGGCTATACCGATACAGAAGGTAAAGGCGGTGACATCATGGAGGCTGTCGAAACATTCTACGAGAATGTCGACCCCAGTTTCGAAGCCTTCCTTGAGGCAATTCAATCTCAAGACAAAGACCCCTTCGATGTTGGTCTGAAGCGACTTCGTCGAGGCGTTGCCTCCTATGGGCGGTTAACCGCTTTTGACCAACTGGAGCTCTGGCAGCAACTGCATGATCTCGACTGGTTGGCCCCGACGACACTCCGCAAGTCGTATGTTTCGACGGCAGGGCCCAAGCGTGGCTTCAAGCGTGTCTTCGGAGTTTCAATGGACGACCTGTCGGAAGAGGAAGTCAATGCAAAACTCCAGTTGCTCCACGACTACGCCATCAACGAGGTGAATATGAATCCGACGAGCGTGGTATACGAGCTTGAGTCCGCTCTGTGCAACTACCAGAAGGAGGATGAGGAACTTGATGAGGACCCTACTCGCGATACTTCTGAGCCCTGCTAACTGTTATCACTCTTGCGACCGCCTTCGTCGGTATCTAACCACCATTGTTCGCTCTCGTTACGAGGATTGTTGGTCACGGGAGCATGGACTAATTTAGGACCGTTGACTGGCTGGTTCAGGGTCTTCTGATTTGGTTCTGTCTGCTCTCAGTTTTTGTTCTCTCTCGCCATCGCGTGCTGAATATGCGCTTTGCATCTTGCACGGTGCTCAGGACATCACTCGGAACTGGTAGGAGTTCCGTTGCTCGATAAGCACGGCTACCTAACGGCTGGTTCGATAACACAACTATTGAAAGAAATCATTGGCCAATGGTTCTATTGTACCCTCAATAACCATCAATTTATTAATAATAGAACTTCCGAGCGGAATCTGATTCTCTTGTATCCCCGTCGAGCAATCCTCAGAGCCTAATACGGTTGATACCGATGAAATTAGGGTGTTTTACGATTCAAAGTAATGGGATGAGTGCGATGGAGTGATTCGCAGCAGGTGGATCATCCACACTAAGAAACGCCAAAACGGTCGATATTAGCCTCATAACCCGTTCGTCAAGCAATCTTTGTACTCAGTACGGCATTCACGGATCCGTCGGGGTGTTTGCTACGCCGTTAAATCAGCCCGACAGGACTTTTCTGCGATTTGAGCCAGTTATTTTGCCTTGCATATCGCGGATTTCGTCCAAAGAATGAGAGGGTATGCAATATGCGAAAGCCGCTGATTCTCTCAGGCCGAGGGGCCATCCCAGATGATTGAAAACAGAAACCTATCAGATTTAGAGTATGGATTGAATGGATGATTCCCAGTAGTGTTTATTGGCCCCACGAGGGGTGGAGGTGCGTATCTCGTGCCTCCCGAGAAACGATGGCTTCAGAACGCATGACCCAGACTGAGACGACGCATCAAACAGCAACCAATCCAGACAGTGAAGACCCGTGGGAGGACCTTGAGGCGACGGTCCCGAACAACCGTAACCACGTGTCGATCGTCACACTCGTCGAGTGTACCCTGGTGGAGCTCACGCACGAAGACGTCGGAGCGGTATTCGTCGAGCAGGGAGTGGGCCGGATGAAGAGCACCCAGTACGTCGCTGTCGACGATGTCGGCGAGCAGTTCCAGAAGCGGCACTTCGACGAGCGGCTAGGCTGGCATGAGACAGTAGTCTCCCGACAGACTGTACGAGACGAGCTTATTACCCAGCTCACTCGGTCGCCCCCTTCGCCTACCGAGCACTCACGAGAAGCAGTAGCCAGTGAGCCAATCACGTTCATCGTGAAACCGGTTCGAGAACTCCAATCTTTGTAGACTACCTTCTTAACCAACATACTGACCCTCACTGGCAATAATGTTGGTTAACACTGTTGTGTGAATCCCCTCTGCCTATCCCCTGTACCTCGAAGTAAAGCCACTACCTCGTGGAGCCAACAACGGCAGCGAGTAGCAGCCTACTATCCTACTTGTATTCCTGTTTCAAATCAATCGAATTCAGAAACGAAATCCTCCTCGAGTTCATCAGCGAGGTCACCACCAGTGAGCCATTGAATTTGTGCAGCATCAAATCCGTATTTTGGAATCAATGTTTCAGCGGCTTTACCGAGAGGAATATCATTCGTGACGATAGTAACGTGGTCAGCAGCATCTTCAAGCAGCATTTCGAGTGCCAGTCCAACGATCTCCGTATCCGCTTTTTCGACGCTGTCCACAGCTCGGTTGGTGGAGTTCGCAATGAAGCTCCGAGTTTGGTCCATGACCGTTGAGACATCCGAATCAGCGTAGTGCGGACTTGCGGTGACCTTCATCCAGCCCTCCTCCAATGCCGTATCGACAGGAGTCGCATCAGGGGTGTACGCGTCGAGTGCTGAACCGCCAGTCACCTCTGCATACACTTGTGGTGAAATACGGAAGACGGTATCACGTAGATGGGCTTCCCGAGCAAGCGCCTGAAATCGCGTACTTTCCCGCCGCCCGCAACTGATGAGGACCGACGAATCGATAAAAACGACCTCTCTATCGTGTCCCATGCCAGGTCAGTCCTCGACGATAGGACGAAGCGCGTCCAGAATGATACCCGCCTCCAGAGATGACAGTTCTTGTTCGCGAGCCATAATCTGATGTGTAACGCTCCCGTCCACGTACTCATACGCGTACTCAAGTGCGACAGCGAGGCCGTCCAGCCCGTGCCGATCGATGTACGTATCGATGTCGTCGTCACGTCGGCGACGGGCAATTGCCTCGACTAGCCCCGACGTAATCCGACGCTCGGCATCCCCTTCAACTAGCTGAAGATCGATCTCGTGGGCAACGTACTCCGCTGGTCGGCCGTCATTCGATTGCTCGATGAAGCCTGCGGCTTCGAGGTCGTCGACGTACTCGTACACCGTTCGCTCCGGGAGATCGAGTGTCTCGACAATATCCTGAATCGTCGTTTCCGCGTGATGATTGATATAGGTGTATATCCATGCTTTACGTGAGTTTCCAAGGAGTTCAAACACCTCTCCACCAGTGTCAAGTGGGGTCTCCCAGTTTGCTTCTCTCGTCGTCATCTCTAATAGCGAATTGCACGCAAAGTGCAATAATCCTTGTTGAGACGAAACTGTCACGACTAGCTACGTTCACTGAGAGCTACCATCTCTGTTGAGGATTGATAATAATAGATAATTCCCACGCAGGAAATTGGTAGGATCGAGAACGGTACACAGACCAGCTCAGTAGTGACTGTATTTCCAGTGTCACCCTCCCCCACCCCCAGTAATAGCCCCGCCAACTGCCTCGACGTCTTGTTGAAGCAATCTACAGTACGGGTCAGCCCATTCCGATCTTTCGCGGTAGGTTTGTTGTCCCCTAAAGGGTGAGGGGACCTGCTTGAAGCGGTCCTCTCGACTGTTCGGTGATTCAGATGGCGATCAGAGACATCTACGAGACGACGTTTGACGAGGACGTACAGAGTGGACCGACCAACGAGTGTCCCGAGTGTAGTGGCGCAGTGCGGCCGGACGGGGCCGAGACCGTATGCACGTCGTGTGGATTGGTCGTCGACGAGCAACAGGTTGACCCCGGGCCGGAGTGGCGACCGTTCGATGACGATCAGCGCGTTCGAACCGGTGCGCCGATCACAGTGGCACGGCACGATCGAGGGCTCTCGACAGAAATTGGCCGTGTGAGTGACAGTACGGAGACACACTCACCAAGACGGCGCCGACAGCTCCACCGACTTCGACGTGAGCACAAGCGGGCGAAGTGGCGCTCGAAAGCGGAGCGCAACCTCGGACACGGACTTGGCGAGGTTCGTCGCGTGACAAGCGCGCTGGAGCTTCCCGAAACCGTCCGAGATCGGGCCTGCGTTATCTTCAGGAGAGCACACTCAGCGGGGCTTCTCGTGGGGCGGTCGGTCGATGGGATTGCGGCAGCCAGCGTGTACGCTGGTGCCAGGTGTCTCCAGCATCCGGTAACACTCGACACAGTGGGCTGTGTCGCTCGGATCACACAGGATCGGGTTGCGAGTTCCTACCGGACCCTGAACGCAGAACTCGAACTGCCGACGAAGCCGATGGGGCCCAAAGCCTACGTCCCCAAACTCGCCTCGGAACTGGATGCATCCGCGAAGGTACGTCGACGTGCCGAGCGCCTCGCAGAGGCATCGGAGGCAGTCGGGATCACGATCGGCAGCAATCCGGTCGGCTTTGCTGGGGCGTGTCTCTACCTGGCGGCGTGTGAGGAGGGCCGGTCCCTGACACAAGCCGAGGTTGCGGACTCGGCGGACGTCTCGACGACCACGCTTCGATCCCATCGAGACGCGCTCCGAGAGAATCTTTGAGCGGGATACAATGAATCCACTCACGCAGCTTTCCTATACTGATCGTGTTGCAAAGCGCGCCCAGTACGAGGCCTACGAGTTCGAGCTTGTTTCGGATGGCGTCCGAGTGCGCAACTGTAGCCACGCCGATCCAGCAGCTCACGAGTACGTGGTAACCGTCGAGAACGGCGTGCCGGTCGCCTGTGAGTGCCCCGCGGATGAACATTATGAGGGCGCTTGCAAACATCGGGTCGCGGTCGCGATTCGACAGCCGATCGTCGATGCGGCTGCGGAGCGACAGATCCGTGCTGACGGTGGAGAGGTCTCTCTCGAGATTGAAACGGACGGTAACTCAGATCGGACGGATGGGTGTCAGTGTTCGGACGATCCGGACCGGCTTCCTTGTTGGGAGTGTGTCCGGACTGGACGGCGGAGTCTGTAGGTAAGTACCAACGAATCCCCTCGTACTGTGATTTCGCTATGTGAGAAACGATTAACCTGCAGCATGAAAAAGTAGAATGCGTGACTGACGATCTCGAGTATCCCTCTGTCGAACTTATTCTTGATCTCCATAGACAGATTGTAGCAGAAGGCAATACAACAGAGCCAGGCGTTCGATCAGAGGATTCGGTTGCTTCTGTGTTGCAGTATATTTCGGAGGGCTTCTTTGGAGAGGTGCCCGTGACGATCCATGACAAAGCGGTCCATCTGATGCGCTTGCTCGTTGCAGAGCATCCATTCGTCGACGGGAACAAGCGAACAGCACTCAGGACGGTGGTCGTCTTCTACATGATCAACGGGTACACGTTCAACTACGGCGATGAAATCCGTGCCCTCTTACACCGCTTCGCAACCGACGAAGCAGCGGTCGACGCAGATACTGCAGTCATCTACTTCCGAGCCTGTGCTCGTCGTAACTGATAAATGGACACACAGAGTATCTTCAACAGAACAATGGCGTCCAGCACCGATTCCTCGGCAGCGATTGACGATGAGGTCCGCCAGCTCTACGAGCGCTATCAGGCGGCCGAGAGCGACGCCGAGCGCCGCGAGATCGCCCTCGAGATGGGGACACTCGACGGACGCCGCCATACAGAGATCTACGCAGCGCTCGAAGACGAGTGAGTACCCCGCGGATGAACATTACGAGTTCGCCTGCAAATATCGGGTCGCGGTTGCTATTCGGCGGCCGATCGTCGACGCCGCTGCGGAGCGACTGATTCGGGCCGACGGTGGGGAGATCCTCTGGTACGATAACGCGAACGACGCCCACGGCGTTGGGTGAAACCACTGCCATTACCGTGGTGAGGTCGAAAGTATCGAATTCGAGGGCCATCGGTCACACATCCAGAAGTTCCTCGTCGAGGTCGAAACCATCCATGAGCAAGAATTCGCCTAACCATGCCCACGACCCCCCAGAAGACGCCGCGTACCCCTCGACGCTCCGCATCACGTCGACCCCATTCGGGGAACATAAAGAGAGTGCCCTGGATCGTGCAGAGCGCTGGGAGCAGGGGGAGGAGGTGCCGCACGTCGTCAACTTTCAGGACGCCAGTCGTCTCCAGCGCATCCTCACGCCACGTCGCCTGGAGCTGGTACGGAGCCTGATGGAGGAGCCCGCCGAGAGTATCCGTGGTCTCGCCGCTCGTCTCGATCGGGATGTCCGGCAAGTTCACGATGACCTCCAGATCCTGACCGAGTACCGAATCGTTCACCTCCGCGAAGAAGGAGGCGCGAAGAAACCTCACGTCCCGTACGACACGGTGAAGATAGAGGTCGAACTCACAAAATCGCTCGGTGACGCGTCCGAATCACCGGCATCGGCGTAGCGGCTGTGCTAGCTGTTCTATGACTACCGTGACCTAAGCGGGCGAGCTTCAAGAATTTCTCATCCTCGTCGGTCTTCGAGTTCAGCGAGTGCGCTCCGGAACTGTTCGCTGCTGTAATTTCGACGACGCTGTGAGTAGCTACCACCGGCTCCATATTTTGAAGTCGACGGTACCCCTCGGTATCTATATGGAGTGCCCTGCGTGTGGTGGGCCCGTCTCGATGGACGTCGGCCCAAACCAGCCGGTGACAGTATCAGTGGCGGATGCACTACTTGCTGCTGGTGAAGACGACCAGATCATTGTTACCCGTCATTGCTGGGCGTGTGGGTGGACGGAAGATCGAGCAGTATCCATCGATTCCATTGAGACAACAGAAGGCGACGGCGCTACTGTCGAGCGAGCGGCGCTTCTCGACGACATCGAAGACGAACTGGCAGCGATCGAGAGTTTGGCAACGCTCGAAGATGCCCTTGCCGAGGTCCGCCGGCAGCGCCAGCTGGAGCCACAGACGGACGATACAAACGAAGACGTTCCAGAGTGAGTCCTGATGACCGATTCAGAGTCCGTCTATGACGTTCGTGAACGAACCGGGAATCCAGAACACGCGTCGGTAGATGACGTGGTCGAACTCGTCCTTGAACGTGCACAGCAGCCCCGAACGGATCACCAAGACGCGCATCTCGATGAACTGATATCGACCGTCGTCGACAGGTACGGGAATGCAGTCGTCCGGGCGGTCATCCGCTTGATTCTTGTGGACGGGGTTCCGTTTCGAACCGCCGCTGCTGACCACGACGTCGCTGTACTCGATGGAGTCCGGATCGGAACGGTCGCGGCCGGGATTCTTAACGAGCTGAATACAGAACCGCAGGCATGATTTTGTGAAAGCCCTCGGCCGCTCGACGTCCCGCGACCGCGCGAGACTGCGTCTCGCTGGCTCTCGTTCGCTGCGCTCACGAGAACGCCGCTGCGCGCCTCGTGCCTGCGGTGCTTGCGGGGTCGGGGGACGTTCACGGCGCTTTGCGTCGTGAGCTCGGGAGACGGTGTCTCCCGGTGGCCGAGGCGGCCTCGCCCTTTCTGAGTCCGACCAAGGCGGTGGATGATTCAACGAGCAACGTGGCTGGCCGGACAGGTGTATACGTAACGGCCCGCCCGCGGCTGGCGCCCTCCGCGTCGCGAGCGACCGCAGATATGTCAAAATACAACCGTTATAACTTTATGCCGTGAAGGCTGAATTGCTTAACAAGGAGAAACTGGGAGCGAATTCACATCTCGTTCCCACTGCGTTCACAAGCCGAAAAAGAGGCCAGAATGCCACAAGAAATCGTCTTTAAAGAAGAAAGGCTCGAATACGTCCTTGATGCACTCGATAGAGGCGTTGATGACGAAGGATTCGTCGTCGATTCTGAGAAGGAGCGAATTTTAGCGACTGACGGTGAACCGATCAAAGCAGAGGATATTGGATATATCGGGCACGGATCCACCGATTTCGTTCGCAACGATATCTCTCGAATTCGAGAATATCTCCAAGAATCAGACTAATCTGAATGTGCAGCTGGGACAATTTTCTGGAAAATCTCTTCTCGAGTAGCGATGACAGTAGTGACACAGAGGATGGAGATGGAGACCAATCTCCAATAGCCGAAGACGACTCTCCATACAAGTATTCAACGGGAGGAGCACTTGATGCGAACCATTCGCCAGAAAGGCCTGAGGATCTTCCAGATCAATCGCAGTATGATGTCGTCGCTATAACGGCACTAGACGACGGCCAAATTTTTGAAATCGATACAGTAAGCGAGCGAGAAGTCCTGTTTATTGATCCTAAAAACGCAGGTGCGGCACGTCAATCTGATGCCAAAGCTGCAATCCGAGATGGTAAAGAAAAAACAGGAGGTCTCTCGCCGCCGGAATCACATCCTCTTATCGCTGCATACCACGGAGGCGGAGATGAATATATGGAATCACTGGAAGAATTCTACGAACGGAAGATTCCTACGCGCTTCGTGGAAATGATCAAAGACGCTGCGCTATTACGCTATGCTGAGGCCTATGACAACCTCTCACTATTAGATGTTCGCGAGCGAAAGGCGGAAATGACTAAATACGGTGATGAAGCTCTAAACGTAGCGTCGTTCTGTTCAGCAGGATTCTTCGACTTTGACGGCCTCTGTCAAGTAAAATATCGAGAGCGCGTTCTTAATGGTTCGGACACGGAAGATGACTATCGTGACGACTTCATCCAGACCGTCCGTGCAGCCCCTTTCATCGTATTTGTCAAAAGCGATCAACAGGAGGCTTACTACACAGATGACGAACTAGAGCCGTATGAAAAAATTTACGACGATACTCTCCAGAAATCCCGACATCTCGATGAGTTTACTTGGGACTTCGAGTATATGCAAGTTCGAGGTACTGGACCCAGTACACATCCCATCGTTAGAGAAACTTGTGAATATTTCATAGATAATCACGAGAATCTAGATTGGAATATTGAAGAGGTAGAACGGGATCTCATATTCAAATTCGATCCGGAGACACTCTGAATCATGTCGTATCTTCGAGATGCTCTCCAAATAATTAACGATGATACACCTGTCTTTGCTTTTCTCCCAGTAGTCAACTTTACTTATTTATTGATTATTGAATACCATGTGAAAATGCTAGCAGGTGGGCTTCTGGTGACCTTCCTGTCTTCGTTTCTCTATTTGCTTATCGACCAAGCTCCAGAGTATGATGATTACAAATATGGGGTAATACTTGTTTTTATTATTTGGCTTGCTCTCTATGCCGAGAGTATCCGTCGACTTTTCATAAAATTCGATCGCAACCTGGTTATTCCAGAGATCCTCGTTTTTGTTTCCGCGACGTTCGTTAGTCTCATTATTTGCGATAAGCTACTAAAAAGACTAGAAGGCTATTCTGGGGTGATCTAACACGGAACACCTGTTATGGTGTTTTTGAGCGCCTGCCAAGGGTGCAGGCGCGTACGTTCGCGCCTATCCAGACAGGTGATCCGAGATGCGACACCACCAGGAACAAGTGTACCGCCAGCCGGAGGCGCGATGACCGATGTCGGTTGACCTCAGCGAGATCGAGGAGGCTGAAGTCGAATTGGAGGAATGGTTGGTCGAACAGGCCGAGAACGGCATCCCGGAGATCGTCCTCATCAGACTCCTTCGGGACTACGCGGACGACGTCGAACGGCTCGGCTACGTACCCAGAATGTGGGGCGAGCTAGACCGATGAGACGAACCAATACCTTCGAGGTCGTTCCCCAATCGGAACAAGACGAGGGCGTCCTCCGCCGACTCCTCGATGCGTCAGCGAGCCTCTGGAACCAGCTGACGTATGACCGCCGGCAGCAGTTCTTCGCCGGCGATACCGTCTGGTATTGTGACGGCTACTACGACGAGTACGTCGATGTGTTGGGGTCGGCGACGACTCAGCAGGTCACCCGCGTAAACGACGCTGCCTGGCGGTCGTTCTTCGAGACGGTCGAGGAAACCGATCAGAAGGTCAGTCCGCCCGGCTACTGGGGGAACCAAGCCGACGGGCGCGACCTGCGGACCTACATCCGCAACGACGCCTACACGATCAACTGGGGCGAGTGCTCCCGGCTTGAGGTCCCCATCGGCAGCCAACTCAAAGACGAGTACGGCTTCAGTCAGTTCGAACGGCTCCAGGTGGCCGTCGGCGGTGCGCCGCACTGGCAGGGCGAGCAGGGCCGCCTCCACCTCACCTACGACGACGTCGACGAGACGTATCGGGCCCACCAGCCAGTGACTGTCACCGAGGTGGAACAGGCGACGCCGACGGGGACAGACATTGCCGCGCTCGATATCGGCGCGAACGTCCTCGTGGCGTGTACAACGTCGGCAGGTAACCAGTACTGGTACAGCGGCCAGGAACCATTTCGGCAGTTCCGTGAGGCGACCGAGCGCATCGCCGACGCCAAAGCGAAGCTCCCTGAAGGTCGAAACACGAGCAAGCGTATCCAGCGGCTCTATCGGAAGCGGTCCCGCCGGCGCGACCACGCCGTGAACGCGCTCCTTCGTGATCTGGTCGAGCGACTCCACGACGACGGCGTCGAAACTATCTACCACGGCGACCTCACTGGCGTCCTGGGTGAGTACTGGTCGGTCGAGGCGAACCTCAAAGCGCGTACCTTGTGGGCGCATCGGCAGTGTCTCGACCAGCTCGCGAACGTCTGCGAGGAGTATGGCATCGAGGTGGCGTCGATCTCTGAGGCGTGGACCTCCCAGACGTGTCCAGAGTGCGGAGAACGCGAACGGACCCGTCGGCATCGCGAGACGCTGACGTGTCCGTGTGGCTTCGAGGGCCACGCGGACCTCGTCGCGTCGCAGACGCTGCTCGAACAGGCGACGAACACCGCGGTCAGGCCGACGGCACGGCCCGTGCGGTTCCAGTGGGACGATCACCAGTGGTCCCCCGTCGAGGGAGACGCGGTAGGGCCCAACGAATAGCGCACAGACCCCACAAGGTGCCGCCGTGGTGTCGCCGTGACACCAGCGAGCGGACGCTCCCGTGTAGGGAGTGGATGTCGATCCGCTGGTCGCTCGCTTTTCAGACACGTTATCCAGAGTTTGCTGAATATAAAAGATACATTCATCAGTGATAATAAATCTCGAGTACGAAGGACACGGTAGTTCGCCAATTAGGTCGTTACCCCATTTTCCAAGTCGGTTGGCGACATGGGGTCTGGAAGTTCGTCTAATTGCTGTTCGTGTTCGTCAATAAAACTAGCTGTGGGGCCTCCCAGGTCTCCGAAAAAACGGGCAACTTCCGTATGGGGCTCTATCCATGCGACAGCGTCCTCACAGGCTGATTCGATCAGTGAAGATGACGCCGAACGTCGTGCTTGATTGAAGCCATCGCTCGCGTCTCCGAAGAGGCTGTTCGAAGTCAACATCGTCTCCTGCAAGTCTGGCCAGTCATGTGGATATTCCCCCTCTATCGTACCGTCTGCGGTCAAGTTCTCCCGAAATATCTCAATCCCGTCATCGTATCTATCCTTTGCCTCCTGCATCGTCTCATAACTGGTTGTATATGTTTCGAGTGCCGTCTGATCAGCTGAAGATAATTCAGAACCGAAACCCAGCTCAGCGCATCCTGCAGCAGTGATTGCTAGTACACTTGCGCCACCAGCCATGAATTTTCGACGTTTCATAAT
The DNA here is from genome assembly GCF_023638055.1 of Natranaeroarchaeum aerophilus. Lineage (NCBI taxonomy): Archaea > Methanobacteriati > Methanobacteriota > Halobacteria > Halobacteriales > Natronoarchaeaceae > Natranaeroarchaeum > Natranaeroarchaeum aerophilus. Next base: position 12,621 of record NZ_JAKRVY010000018.1, read on the forward strand.
AGCGTTTATGAGCCTTCATTTCTTTTTACTTACGTATATACGATGAGTCCACTCTTTTTATCATACTCATGAGCGTGTCATAGAATCAATCACAGGGTCTTGAGCTTCGTCCGTCCGGGATTGT
>NZ_JAKRVY010000019.1 GCF_023638055.1 Natranaeroarchaeum aerophilus
TAAAGCGCTTCGTCAAATGATGAATTCCAACGCCTTACAGCGATTCAACACGGCCATTTGTACCGATGTGAGCCCAACGGTGGACATACTTGTTTTTCGGTTCTGATACGCGTTTTGGCGTTTGTTCTTCTATTTGATAATGACTTGCTTCTTCCAGCATCTCACTATTGAACCCACCGCACAGTTTGCAAAGCTACTGACCGGTTGATTCATCTGGATCTATGTGAAACCAGCACCGACCGACTGCTGAGTTCATCCTCTGCATGTTTCACCGAGGTTCTGATGGATTCCAGATAGGTTATCACCCATTGCGGTATGTGTGTACCCTGTATCGAACGATCCGTCTCGGTACTCGTTCCTCAGAGATCAGTAACCGACTCGACCTTGTATTCAGGAGGCAGTATATATCAGATACAAATATTTCAACAGAGCGTCGTCGCCAAGTTTTTCCAGTCGATGGTTGAGTCGGTATACAGAATACTTGATGGTTGCGCCACTAGCCTACCTAATGTGACTCAAGGACTGCGTGGGCCTTAGGTTCCTCAGGCTTGCCAGGAACACAGTGTTGCTGAGGACCGCGAAGTAATTGCGCTGGTTGTGCAAACTACGGGTGCACAGTTGCACTCGGTACTTTGTGTGCACCTGTCGGTGCCACGCCAGCAAGCGGTACAGGTAGTGAGGGTTCACCTTCCAGGGCAGACCCTTTTAAATCAGAACAGGTTATTCTCTCTATGTCGATTGGACCTCCATTCAAGCCAGATGACCTCTGTGAGTGGGATAACTGGCGCGAAAAAACAACACGGCTCCAATATCCTGATAGAGATATCCGTATCATCTTCCCGAAGCAGGAGGGTGGAACCTTGCACAATCCAAAGAGCCAGCCTGCAGAGTTTGGAGATTTTGATCCGAACAATCACGACCCGGATCCTGAAGTATGGCCACTGGAGAATTTGGATCCAGGATACCCTGCAGACGTTGATGAATTGTATGTTATTCAAAACCGGTTTCCTGCTCCTCACGTCGCGTGGGTAACAGAAGAATATCTAAAAGCGCGGTACGGCTACAACCCGATGCGGCAAGAGGTTGATGTTGATGAACTGCCAGTGTGGGCCCAGCCAAAGAAAACAGAAGACGACGATACTGTAAAGATTGATGCAACGAACGACGGTGAATTACCGCTGAGTCTGACGGACGATCGTCGAGAAGCACTTACTCGGTTAGCGCATTTGTGGAATGGAGAAACCGTTCGTGACCACCATCTGTTATTGGATAAGTGTCCTGACTGGGGAGAGATTTTTGACGACCTCAATCAAGACGAACTACAACGTCTGGTTGTTGATCCTGATGCGGACCCGAGGCTTGCCGAGGCGTTTAATTACTATGATTGGTTCGAGCAAGAGCAATCCATATACCTAAAGCCAAAGCGAATTCTGCGAAAGAAGGTTTGGTACGCCCCGACCCAGCGCGGACGTACCTTAATCAACGCACACACTGATCTCCCATCGCTGCGTGGAGACCCAAATGAGGGGCTTGTTCACCGAGTTACTGTGGGTCTGGCAGCACTTCGTGAGAAGTGGAACGCCAAAGAAGTTGGAACATATTATAACCTCGATGTCAACGGGTACAATGTAGATCTACTCAGTCGAGATGCGAGCGGTCAGCTGTACGCTGGAGAAGTGATGACCGGTCACAATAACTGGGCACTTCATCGACGAACCTACGAAAAGCTCAGTGATCTCCGTGCACGGGACATGATTCCGCATGTTGTATTCGATTCACGGAAAACAGCTTATAAGGTATTCAACCATTGGCACAGAAAAGGACTTGCTCAATTACCGCGAGGACCATTCGATTCCGAATTTGGAATTGAAGACGGTCGGAAACGAATCGAAGAAGCATACAAAGACGAGCAATTGAGCTGGGACGTTGCAGACTGGACAACTACTGCAGCCCTGTGGCGAAATACTCTCGGCCGGGATGGCCCTGGAATCGACCGCAATCTAGTAACATCAATGGATTGGTAGATCCCTTTTCGCACCCCCACCCATACATCCTCTAAATGGGGTACAGTATACTAGTATTACTGGTCTATTTTTGATCGGTTATACTGTATATTTCAGATGTTAAACCCCGTTCCGGAGTTGGTTTCACCTCTGGAGAAAATTGGCCGGATTCAAAAGTGATCGACGATTTATAAATTGGTATTTTAAATGCTTTATCAATAATCACCCGACGGAGATACAATTCCGAGTAATTGGATTTTTAAATGGTATACCAATAACTCGGGGACGGAGAAGGCAAAAAAGACATTATCTTAACTGGTACGACAATCATGAAGCTTTGAGGGGTCAAGAGCTGTTTCTATCACCATTGATGTCCCGGCTTTCGTGGTCAGTTGTCTATCTCAATGCCCCGTTCAGATAGTCTGTCTCGTTAGTTATCCAAAGCAGTATAACTGGTTAGTATAACTACACAGACTAACTAGTTAGTCTATTTAGTTTTATAAGTGACTGGCTCTTATGATTGTATATGCTCGCCTATACAACGTACTCTGAGTCAGGGGGAGTCGGTAAGACTACCCTGACAGCAAACCTCGCTGACGCCCACAGCCAGCAAGGACGAGACGTACTCGTGATAGATTTAGATCCTCAGCAGGGATCGCTGTCGTACCTACTTGATATCCCAACATCTCGTGACGACGATGTAGCTGATAATATTGCTCGACATCTCATTGATGAGCCAAAGGGTGATTTCAATGAACTGATCCGAGAAACCTCATATGGATTTGACGTTGTCCCATCCCATGGTATGCTGGAAAACCTGCCACAACTATTGATGAAAGCTCAAAATCTGGCTGAAGACCTCGGGGAAGAATTTAGCCCAAACGACCGACTGCGACAAGTTTTAATTGATGCTGACATCCAACGCGAGTATGATACGATTATCATCGATCCACCAGCATCGCCCGGTCCACATCTGTACAACGCTGTCTCTGCAACCCGATCACTACTCCTCCCAGTGAAGCCGACTGGCAAAGGGATGCAGTCCATCGCAGGGATCGAAGATATTTTAACAAATCTCGAAGCCAACCTAGATATCGATCTGGGAGTACTTGCAGTCGTGCCGAATGGGATCGGCAGCACATCAGATCAGGAGGACTACCTCGAAGAGATTCAGCAACTGGGATACGATGCCCCCGTCACTATCCGTGACCGGTCTGCACTATTCGAAGGATCATGGGACCAACGCTGTACTGCATACTACTATTATGGCCATCATCGATCCCACAAGCGAGCTTACGAAGCTGAAACCCTGGACAAACTACGTGAACTTGCAAGACATATCGAAGAGGTAGGAGATCAATGACAAACGGAATGAAATCAGGAGCTGGCAGCGATCCATTCTCTGACTCATCCAGCGATGAGGAGCCACCAGAAGAATCTGAACCGCAGTCCGAAAAATCGGAGGAGACAGCCGAGACTACCTCACCTTCGAAAGCGGACGATGACTCGTCGCCAAACAAAAAATCACAGGCCCCTGACTCAGGACAGAACGGTGACACACTGCCATACATTTTTGCACGGCACAGCGTCAAGGATAGCAGAAAAATGATTCAGTACTTTTTACGCGAGGATACACAAGAGACTGAAAAGGATGCCCGACATGCTGTTGAGGACGAACTCGGAACTGATGTCCCCCTTACTGATATTCGAGAGGCCCTAGTTAGAGTAGGTGCCAACCATCCCGACGAGATCGCTGATGAACTCCGCGACTGGGGCTACCGACTCAAAGAAGAGTGAGAAAGTGACCTCCGTTACCGCGTCTCACGCATGTGCTGATCAATACCTTCGTCACCAAAGCCAGCCAGCGCCTCGACATCGGCTTCGGTTCTGTCCACTGCAAGACGGGACAGCAATTCGTCGAATGTTTCGTTCGATCGTTTCACAGCTTCGAGCTTCCGCTTTGTTTCCTCACTGATCCTGATCGACGTGCTCATATCTAATACAATGTATTCGAGAGTCTTGACATCCTCCCCGCCCTGAAGGGCGAGGATTCCCGCGTTGGGATATTGTGGTTTACGACGTGACCCGTTCTTGAGGCGCGAATGCGCCAGTTTCCTTGTCAAACAGGAACGTCGATGGCTGTGCCAACCAGCCGTTACTCCTATCACCACCATCCGTGGCGGGACTCGGAGATACTTTCTGTCGAATGTTCTCGGCCCCGTTCACATCAGCGTTCGCTACCGTCCCGCAGTCGTCGCACACGTACAGCCCGCGTTCAACACGGTTCGCGTCACGTGTGCGACCACAACATGAACACGACTTCGACGTATCCCGCTCGGATACCGTCTCAACGGAGATGCCTTCCATCTCGGCCTTGTATTCGAGCAGCTCGGTGAAGCGGTCGAACGCCCACGAGTGCAGGTCGAGGTTGCCGTGGGTGCCCCAGTCTTTCGCCTCGTCGTTCTCCTCGTCCTCACGGATGCCGGAGAGATCGCCGATCACGATGGTTCCGACTTCCTCCTCGATGCATCGCTGAACGATGTGTTTCGAGAGTGCGTGAAAGTAGTGGGTGCGCCGTCGAGACTTCTTCTGGTTTAACCGCGTGGCCTGCTCGGAGTTCGAGTCGTCACACCGGGCAATCCGCTTGCTGAAGTAGTAGTCATCTTGCTTCAGACAGTTGAGCGGGTACAGCTCGGCGTGTCCATCTTCGTAGGCGACTGCTGCGAAGTTGTTGATACCGAGGTCAACACCCAAGGTCTTCTCGCCGAGTACTTCGTCCACTTCGATCTCGACTTTGCAGACGAAGTGCAGTTCCCACTCATCCCCTGTCCAAACGGCCCTGACTTGTTGAACGCTCTCGACGGTCGAGAGGTCAACGTTGGGGCGAGTCTGGTACTCACAGAGGATGAAGTCCGACCAGTAGTCCTTGAGGTTCGAGCCTTTGGAGAGTCGGACGCGGTCGTATTTAGTGTCGAGTTTGAAGCCGGCAGCTTTGAACGTGACTGTGCTTCGCGGGTGTTCGTCGCCGTGTTTGCGGTAGCCGGGCGGGTTCGCGCTCGTGTCTCCATTTTGCCGTTTGCCGTACCAGCCGTTGAACGCCTCAGCGAGTTCTTGAAGGACTCGCTGACTTGACTGAGAATGCAGGTCATCGTAGCGTTCGTGGCTCTTGAGGTAGGCGGTGAGTTCTGCATGACTGGGAATGTGGCCAATCTCCGACCACACACGGTCACACGTCCACCGTCCGACGTTCCAGAGTTTCGAGGCGGCGAACCCGAGCGAATCGAGGTCGTCAGACACCCGTGACTGGTTCCTGATGGAAGCAGTGTAGGTGCGGGTGACGACCTGTTTCGCCATACATAACCTATGTATACAATCCTACTTGAAAGTGAGGATTACGCAGCGTCGAATATCCAGCCGTGCTATCGTCGTGGTTTGTGTCGTCGTCTGCCGGATTCATCCCTGCCCTGAAGGGCGGGGCTTTCTCCTTGACTTTCCGTAAACGTACTGCTGGCTTCAGTTAACATAGTCTGCTGTGGGACTCTGACCAATCACATACATCTGGAAAGACTCAATTGCACCAAGTGGGATTCCTCTGAACTACTCGTGACTGTCTTCGTCGCTGGTAAGTGGTTTTTCCGGCTGCAGATACTCAACTTGTTCCGTAGTTCGTTAACTCCCACGTATATATACTAATACGTGCCAGTTGACGAACCGAGTTTTTCGAATCCGCCGTAGTTGTAACACGCTTTACGATCAACCTTCGGCACGTAGGTATCGATAAAGCAGTGCCTCACCGCCGTGCTTGCATTGTCGGAGCATATCGTCGAAAATCCGGTCTTCTCGGCCAACGAATTATATCACAGCACCGTCATAGTAAATGATAGCATGCCACCCATTTATGAGTACCATTGCACGAATACGGACTGTGAGTTCTCTGGGCCAAGTGGCTGGGGGTATTACATGTACGCTGAAGCGGACAATGGAGAGCGGATCACATGCCCCCACCCTGGTGAGCGAGCGAAAGCTCGACAGGTAATCGGAGAAGATGCAACTGATGAGGAAGTAGACGCTCGAACTGGATTCAATTACTACTGTATCTGCATTGATTGTGTGGAGCAGTTCGAGCGCGACCCTCAGCGCGATCGATTACTGTGTCCGAATTGCGGATCATCGGCGATCGAACTACTCGTCGAGTTAGTTGACCGGTTGTGTCCACACTGCGGAGCGGGTGATTTCATCGCAGAAGATACGGGGGCGATCGCCTAATGGGGGGTGCACCCGAGTTCGAAGACCGCGCAAAGGGTAGTATGCTGGGTCTTGCCTGTGGTGACGCGCTTGGCCGTCCAGTTGAGTTCGCCACAGCAGAGCGCATCAAGCAGAATCATGGACGAGTAACGGGGATGCTCGGGAACGGGACCCATCGACAGCCAGCTGGAACTATCACCGACGATACAGAGATGGCACTGTGCATTGCTCGTAGCCTCACAGAATATGGGCGCTTCGAGCCTGCAGATGTAGCAGATCGTTTTGTTGCGTGGTACGAGAGCGGACCGTTCGACATTGGAGGGATGACACGACGAGCGCTCAGACGTATTCAGGATGGGGCGTCTTGGGAGACAGCTGGAGAACGTGAATGGCACACGAGCCCGGAAGGCAGTAACGCAGGGAATGGGAGTGTTATGCGATGTGCTCCGCTCGCTGTCGCGTATGCGGATTATCCCGCTGCTCTCGCCAGGACAAGTATCGACTCTTCACGGATAACGCACGCAGATCCGCGTTGCACGACCGGGTGTGCAGTACTGAACCTCACGATTGCTATTGCTCTACGAGGCGAAAAATCGCCACTCAGTACCGCATTGAATCTTCTCTCCGGAGAGCTGGAAACGAGTGTGGAGCGAACGGCGGGAGTCAGTCCTGAAGATGCATCGCCTGTGCTCAAAGGGGGGCTCCCTGAAGAGCTTCGAACCGCTCTTGAACTGGTCCCGGACGGAATCGATCCGAATGAACTCTCGAACAGCGGGTACGTCGTTGATACGCTTCAGACCGCATTATACGACGCTTTGACAGCTAAGTCGGCTGAAGAAGCAATTGTCACAGCAGTCAATAGAGGGGGAGATACGGATACGATCGGTGCTATTGCGGGTGCGGTCGCTGGCGCGAGATTTGGAGTGTCGTCACTTCCGGATAGTTGGATAGAGAATATTGACGAGCGGGATGAGCTTGAACAGTTGAGCATTGAACTCGCGTCCCACCCGCACAATAGCGAAACCAGAACTCATTCCAGAGGAAAGGATGACGGGATTTGATTCAGCATCTAAGGAACGAGAAGCACACTATCCGGACAGGGGCTACAATCTCATTGAGATTGATATGCTGAAGCCGCCGGGTGAAGCACTAACGAGAATCGGGCATTCCCTGCGATTATCCGATATTTCGATTCCCCAAACAACAGAACTCACTGATTACGTCGTCTACGACAAGCATGGAGACGGATACGGACGCGAAGACGTGTCCGAATCCCCGACCAGCAATGGCGGTGGGGAGATTGCCGAGCTAATTGAAACGATACAATCTAGTGGTGGGAGAGAACAACGGATTGCGCTTGCACAGCTAGCAAAGGCGGTCGAGAACGAACCTGAACGGGGGGTAGATGCAATCCCTGTTCTTACGGCGGAGTTACAGACAGTTGACGTAGAGCTTCAGGCGGAATCACTGTACATTCTCTCCACAATCGCTGACGAATACCCAGAACAAATAACGCCAGCAGCCGACGAAGTGATTCCTCTTTTAGATCAGGAGAGCCACTCGGAACTTATCGCCGATACTATCGAAATCATAGCGGCCATAGCAGAGTATGAACCAGACGCGGTCGTTGATGCAGTCCCAAAGCTCGCAATCGTTCTACAGGACGGTTCGGCAGCTGATCCGATGGTACTCACGACGTTGAAGCGGATCGCCGACGTGTATCCGGATACAGTCGTCCCCGTAACCCCTGAGCTTATCTCGTATGTTGAACAGGGGAACGATGCCCACCGTACGGGGGCTATTGCAGTTTTGGGTATGCTTTCCAAGGAGTATCCACACATAGCTGAGGAGATGATCCCAACAGCGACTGAGTTGCTGGACGCTGAGAATTATATGCTTCGGGCGAATGCAGCCGGATTGCTTGCGGACCTATCCGACGAGTACCCGGCAGACGTTCGAGCAAGTATTCCCCGTGCCGTCGAGTTACTAGAAGATGACGATGAGAAGGTTCGATACAACGCGACATCGATCCTTGCTCGGGTAGCGAAACAGTATCCGGAAGATGTCGAGTCAGCGGTTCCATCAATCATTGATGTTTTAGACGATGAATTCGAGTACTCGCGTTCCAACGCCTGCTGGGCGTTGGGATATCTCGAAGCAGACTCAGCTCTACAGGCCCTTGAAGAGCGTGAACAGACTGACTCAAGCGAAGAAGTTAGACACGCTGCTGATCAGGCGATTCAGATGATTGAAAGTGGTTCTGAATGAACATTGAACCCAACCACTATCACGAGTCGGATTCCTATGTCTTTGAATATGACTGAGGTATTCCTCATTCAAGCGACGGGAGATCCAACGGATCGGCCGCCTGCAGAAACGAAAGCAGATGAACCGATTGGACATGGATTCTACAACCACCCGAACTGGCATAATCAGACGAAAGACGAGGATTTCGGGGAAGTCGAAGAGGGAGACATCATCCTGCTATATTGTACTGGGAATGTCGAAGCGTGTCCAAAGCAGATTAAATACATTTTCCAAGTGACGGGGAAAGAGGAGGACCGCTTAGACGGGAGTGAAATTGGGGTGCCGAACAAGCTTTTACTCGAAGAACTGCATCGGCTGTCCCCGGGATTCCCTTTGGAGAAGATCCGGCAGTGGGTGGAAGACGGGAAGCTATCCGACGCCATGAATCGCGCTGGGACCCAAGGCTTCAACATTACCAATGTTGAGAAGGCCGACTACGAGGCGATCACTGAGTGGACTGACAGCCGTGAACCCGAGCCAACGATTGAACATTACGAGGAAGAGCTGCGGAACTTCATTGCGAACCACGGCCTCGGAGTCATCAGCGATGAGTACGCTAATTATGAACTCTACCAAGACGCTGATTCTACAGGTGAGCTGTATACGACCCCGATTGGGGAAATCGATTTAGTCTACCAACATCCCGAATCCGGAGAGTTGGTCATCGTTGAACTCAAGCGAACGCAGAAGACCTCTGACAAAGTCGTGGGGCAAATTGCCCGGTACCTCGGGTGGGCCGAGGCTGAACTAGCTGTGGATAACCAGGTACACGGCCTGATTGTCACCCAAACAGCCAGTGAACGGCTTAAATACGCCGTTCGGGCCTTGAAGGACTGCGAACTTGCTACGTACAAACTGAATTTCCACTTCGAGATGCAGAACTGACCTCCCCCCGGATTACTAATGGGTCATTTGAGTCCTATCAAAGATAGAGGGCAGGTATGCGTGCCCTATTGATTCGCCAGTTCCAGATACGAACCTGCGTCGTAATCCCGTAGCTGATAGCAATCCGTCGTCAGGTTGATTGATTCAGCGTGACTTCCATACCGTATTCGTACAGCGTTAACTCTGGAACCACGGAAATTGCATATTCGAGTTTTTCTGACGGTTCGCTTACAATGAGCCGACCCTCAACATCAGCGTCAGCGCTTACGTCTTCCAAATCTTCGAGATGGTCACGAACCCAACCGACGTAACGGAGCAGTTGACCGACTGCCCGATCGCTGGTACGACCCTTTTTCAATTCGAGAATACAGACACGCTCCTCAGACGTATGCGTGAGTAGTATATCCGGTCGCCCAATGCCGGTTGAGAACTCAACTCCAGCCTCCGGGTCGTCGGCGTCACTATAGATCATCCACTGCTCGGAGAGATCGATCTGGCCCCAATGATTGACAAGATACTGTTGTAAATGCTTCTCTTTGACAAATTCGCCAGTCGATTCCGCGTCTTCTAATCCCTCTTGGGGATCTTCCTCAATATCAACGAGATACCCGAGCAGCGCATCTAACTCCCAGAGGTCCTGGTTGAGTTCGTTGCTGAGATCCAGCAGCACCTTGTTCACTCGATCGTACCGCTGACCAAAATCACTCCCATATTCGAAATCAGGCCAGAGGTCTAACTGCTTGAGTGCCTCTTCTGACCTGTTGTTCCAGACTCCGTATTTTTCGGGATACGTAGTTACCAGCACTGCTGATATCGTCGCTTTCCCCATACCGTCAACCATCTCCTTCGTGGTTTGAACCCGCGATGCGAGATCCTGTTCTTCGTCCACAAGCGCCTCTAATCCGTCTCTAAGTCGCTCCATATCTTCCGTCATCATGGAGCGTCTCCGATGGAGTCCAGTCCAATGGTGGTTATTCTCATATAGAAGGAATTCTTTGAATTCCTGTTCCGTGATGCTCCTGATTTCATCGGGTTGGAAGAGAGATTGGTACTCGTCAAGAACCGAATCTTTGTGTACGATAGAATCGGGTTGATCATCTTCCATGTCCCTCCTCGCCGTACGCAATCGCTCAATAGCTGAGTCCATATTCATAAACTGTGATTCTTATGCAAAGGTATTAAAATTTGAGAGGCTCTGTTGAACCCTTCATAACTGACACGAGAGGCACGCTGAATACACAGCGCATACTGAACATGAGCATAGTCCTGCAACTGATTTTGGCTACAGAGCGAAAAGACAGACAAATTGCCCGATCTAGGCTTTGTCGTTGTGTGAAACCAGATTTAATAAGAGTCTTTCCAGACATGTACTTGTGACATACTACAGAGTGACAGACTATCCCGGTGACATCTATCACAAGAGCGAGGCTTGCGCTGGAGACAAGGCCACGGCTATTGACGAAAACGAGGCAAGAGAATCAGCATCAAGGCCGTGTAAAAACTGCTTCCCCAACATTAGCTAATAGCAGCCCACTATTGATATTCCTCCAAAACTTTGCTATCTTTTCGACTTCGGAAAAGCGTGATTCCTGATCAGTCTGCGCGTATCCCAGTATAAATTCTATAGACCCACTCTGCTGTGTGGTACGTGAGTTCTGTATGTCGATTACTAAGGTCCAAAACACTATAATCAAAGACTCAAGAAGTGTGATTGGAAGGACAAAGTCACACGCTCCTTCCATTCCCCTTGCATGGACACGGACGAATCCACTCTCGGTCACTGCCCGCACTGTGGGAAACCTATCCATCAATCACGCCTCCTCGTTGAGTATGAAAAAGACAACGGCAACGTCGGTATTTGGGCCGAATGCACGAGTTGCGACGCATTCGCAGCTCCTGAGTAAATCAACAGCCAAAGTCAAGTATCTCATCGACCGATATCCTTCTAAGACTCACTAATGGAGATTCCTGAGCAACTTCACTGCCTGTTCTCTGGAACTGTTGAAGAAACCGACGGTTCGTACACTGTTGAGGTTCCTGAACACGAAGTTCAGGTCGGTGACCTCCAAGAAGATGAAACGTATCGTGTCGTGTTGCTTCCCTCCCTAACAGATGAAGTAACTGACGGTAACGAATCCCACTCACAAGACGAGTCCGAGCCGGCACAGCCGCCAGTCAAAGAAGGCGAACAACGAACTGTCGAAATTGAAGGTCTTGGTGATCAGGGTGACGGAATCACGCGTGTTGAACGAGGCTTCGTTGTTATTGTCCCCGACACCGAGCGCGGGGAACGCGTAGTCGTCGAGATCACTGACGTAAAAGAGACTGTGGCCTTCGCGGAGGTTCGCAAACGTGTGAGTTACTACGAGTGATCCCAAGATTCTTACAGCTAGTAGAGAGGTTTTGTGAGATAAACGACGTGTGAACGTAACAAGCAGCAGAAGCTTCAATGACTCCTAAATAGAAACCCAGAGTGTGAAGCCGAAGACAAGGCAGAGAGTGCTTTTTGTAGGAGTTGTCCTTGTCCGGCCGTGTTGAATCGCTGTAAGGCGTTGGAATTCATCATTTGACGAAGCGCTTTA
>NZ_JAKRVY010000020.1 GCF_023638055.1 Natranaeroarchaeum aerophilus
ACAATCCCGGACGGACGAAGCTCAAGACCCTGTGATTGATTCTATGACACGCTCGGAACTTAAGCAGGAGCTCTAGATCGCTCTCATGCCCAAATTCACCACTCTTTAACCGCTCAACGATCCTGTCCAACCTAGGTTTGTCTTTGTCAGTCATGCAATCTCGATAATGTGTTCTCGTGCCTTGATCATGCATTTATATACGGTACGTCCGTTCATCACCTGTTGACGTGTACGATACGTCAACTTCCGACGAGTGGATGTATCGTATATAAAGGGTCGAAACCCGGAGACGGCAGTGGTGTGTCTACCATGAAGTCGAAGAGCCCAGATCATACGGGATCCCCTGAGCCCTTCCGGTGAGCATCCTTGAACAACTCCTTCCGCTGTGCCATCTTCCCGCGTTCTGAACGATTGTCGTAGTGTTTCCGGAGCGTGAATCTGTTCACATCGACACGCTCACCGAGTATCGCTTCGGAAACACCAGACTCCAACTCGAACGTCAGGTATCCCCGACGAACTGGATGCGGAGATTTGCTGGATGGGCACATTGAAGCCTTGTTCGCTCTGGCCGCTGCTTCACATTCTGGAATTGTCTTCCCATGGGGGCACTCGCCTGAGAGCGCACAGGGACGGGTCCACTTGTACGCGTACTTCCGGATCGTGCTCTTCGAGATCCTCCCATGTGAGGTTGCCAATAGAGGATCACGACCGTATTCGTCCTGAACATCAGGTCGTTGGTCCTCGAGATAGTCGTCAATCACCTCACTAGTGCTGGGAAGGTAGATCCGACGTTCTCCGGATGTGCCGTTCTTGATTGGAGTTTCACCTGGACGGTGGCAGATTTTGAGATGGGCGTGCTCTGCTTCAGGACGATAGTCGCCAACATCCAGTGCATGCAGCGTTCCCGTTCTCACTCCGGTTGAGGCGAGGAGCTCCCAGACGACGTGATCGAGTGAGCCGTACTGGTACTTCTCTAAGTACTCAACAATTGAGATTGCCTGGTCGTGACTGACCATGCTTTCGCGGACATTTTCGTCATCGTTCAACGAGGGGGATTGTACCTTCTCTGAGAGGCCTGGCCGGACTGCGTCGATTTTTTCACAGAACCGGATGAATACCCGAAGGGTATCCATCTGGGTCTTCTCGCTGACCTTGTTCAGGTCACCATCCTCCCGACGCCAGATGCGATAATCGTGAAGATCACGCCCGGTCAGGTTGTTCATATTCTCAATACCGTGTTTGTCACAAAACTCTCGGAAGAACGACAACCTCGACAGCTGAGACACCTGTGTGGCCTTCGCTAATTCGCCACAAGAGTGCCGCATGTACATGTCCAAGGCTTTGTCTGGAACGATCGGGTCAAGGTTTCCAGATCTTGGTACCTCGGTGTATTCGTGTGGAGTGTTCTTCCTATGCTGTCGTCGAATCATGTCTGTCTTTGTCAGATCTCATTACACGATGGTCGTTTCGAGGACAGACACGGCGGAAACTCCTTACTACATGACGTTGTAGTTCGGTATGGGACCACCGTGTAAGGTCCCGCGTGGTGGAAGCGGAACATCTTACCAGGAGCGCTCCGCTTCCATCTCGCCTGCGTTCGGAAGCCCATGTCGGATCAGGACGCGTGACCTTGATGAGCTCGTACTTCTTTTTGCTTCGAAGCACAGGCAGGATCATACAACTCTTTACTATAAGCCTAGGGAATTGGAATTCTTTCTATAGTTTCGGTAAAATTTGGAGTTGTTGTTTTTGTTGTTGTGGTTGTTTACCCCCAACAAAACGAACAACCTTGCTAAACCAAACAAACAACCACCCAACTCAATTGTTGGATCTGATTGGTTGAATCATAATTTGAATCAACTTGTATCCGACCCAACCTAACAACAGAGAGGAGTTTCGTGATGATTCATAATTGACTATTTAGTTGGTTTTGGTGACACAATATCTTTTCTGCAAAACTTGAATAGACTGTTTATTTAAGTTTAAGTTGGGCAACCCTCAGTTTATAACATTAGAGTTCCGGAGGATATTGTTTGCAATAAAACACATTTTGTACTTATCTATTTATATAAAAGAAGTGCCACAACATAACAAATAATAAATATATTATTAAACCAGAGAATTTGTATAAGACTGCAAATACTTATTTATCTTGAATTTGTTTTTTCAGTGTCCATTTTAACTTGGTCAGCTAAAAACAACCGCTGAGCAGGAATCAGGTTCTAAAGAGTTCTTTCGCCTGTTTAGTGGGTTATCCAATTTCTGTGTCTTGACCTGTACGGGAAAAGATATTCTTTGCCATTTAGATCCCGCAATTTATTTTTTCACACGTATACATATGCATGGCAAATAATGGTTATTTTAGTAGATACTTCAATACCGATAACAGTTGGTTTTATACAAGTTCTATCAAAGGGGCGACCTGTACATCACCGTCGGCGGTAGAAATCTATCTGAGCCGGACGTGGATTCCGTTAGCGTATGTTTCGCCCAGTCACATCGAAATAGACTGCACGAATTCAATGTGTTATCCGACTATGCGTTGAAGTCCGCGATAAGAGGTGCGTGGTCACTGCAATGGAACCCGGCGTGGTCGTAGTAGCAGTCCTGTAGATTGAGTTCTTCGGAGGCAATCATGTGGTCGAACCGTTTACCTTTGACTTCTGCAGGGGCGACTGATTCCGGATCGTCAGTTCGAGTGGCGTGGCTTACATCCAAAATATCCAGTTCGCCGTAGCCGTGTTGCACTCGGAATACATCGGCCATCCCCTTCTCCTCAAGCCCGAGGAGAATATTCAATTCCGCTTCCTTCCATCGTTGGGCCAGCTCACCCTCTTGATCATGCCGCCAGGGAATAGTTGTGCCATCTGCCAACTCCGCTTTTGGGGAGTTGAAATCACCGGCCAAAATGCAGGGGGACTCAGTCCCCTTCATGATCCGATTGTACGTGTTCTCCAAAATATTGAGTTTCTCTTCACCGTGCATACTGCCCGGAACTGCGCGTATATTCCATAGTTCGATTTCACGCCCACCCAGAGTGACTTTGGCATTGAGAATCTTTTCAGGCACGTTCGTATCCCAGTCCTTTAGATCAGCGTTCTCCCACGGCCCGTACCGGATACTCGGACTCAAGCGAGTCAGTTCGGACGCGTTGCTCAATTCATGCAGCGCTATGAGATTGCCATTTACGTGGTTGTAATCTTGATGTGGCGGCACCGTACTCTCCCGAAGTTCCGCTGCCCACTCCAAGGTATCAATAATCTCTGTATAGCCTATCTCTGCCAGAGATTCCCGCCAGCGCCCTCGTTGCACAGT
Organism: Natranaeroarchaeum aerophilus; assembly: GCF_023638055.1. NCBI lineage: Archaea > Methanobacteriati > Methanobacteriota > Halobacteria > Halobacteriales > Natronoarchaeaceae > Natranaeroarchaeum > Natranaeroarchaeum aerophilus. The sequence continues at coordinate 3,316 of NZ_JAKRVY010000020.1, forward strand.
TGTTACCTCATTCAGCATTACCAAATCAGGAAGATTCGCCTCTTCTCCAAGGAACTTGATTTGATTCTCGATCCGTTCAATACTCCCATTTGGCGGCACCGCGCCCTGTACATTCCACGACAGTACTCGTAACTCAGGATCGGGGACCATGCGTATAACCTCTTGGTGAGCTCAAATATGAGTGCTACTGATAGAGTATACGTTTAGAGGATTTCAATAGAGCGGAGGGATTCGAAGTTGCTGAAGAAACATTCTATTAAGCAACTGCCCGCCGACCAAGAGTAAAGATCAATACGGCTTGTAATAACGCGCCAACGATTGATAGCGTTGTGGCCCATAATTCGCCTCGGATGAGCTCGTACCCACCACTTGAGAAGGTAAATATCCGCCTCAAAGTGAATAACAATGAGCGGACTAACAGTTCAATATCTAGTTTGCCAAATAGGTTTAGTTGGATTACTGTCCCAGTGTTTGTACGAATCCCGAAGTGAAGGAATAAAGCAGTAGACAGAATCCAGAGAGTCAAACCGACTTTCAATACCTGTCCAGGGCTTTCTCCATGACGCATAACCCGGTACAATAGTGCGTCTCTAAACCAGGCTCTTAGAGGGGATACTCTCTTTTTTCTGGCTTCTTTTTCTCGGATATTGAATCGTCGTGCAAGACTGGACCATGCGCTACCTCGGTAGGCGGATTTGAGTTCTGAATACGTGTTTTCGGCATTGATTAGTAAACGATGTTGAGTTGATGTATCATTACTGGAGATGTATGGGAGACAGGACCACAATCGCTTGATCTGAGTACAAAGTCTTTGAGGGAATCGAGCTAAGGCTAGAACGCGACATTGGAACCACCAATAATCGCGTTCATAGACTTCTTCGAACGGTGAGTCTGGAGCTGTGTCCGATGCAGTCCGACTTGATTTCTTATTTCCAAGAGGGCGTTCCGATTTCACACCGATACCTAATTCCTCCACTCGTGGTAGGTTAAAACACTCTATCAGCCATTCCGGCTCGGCTTCTCTGTCGGCCTGATACTCTAACAGCAAACGTTCCCCGTAGTCATTTCGTTCGTCAAGAGTCGCATTCGCAAGCCGAGTCTCGGTTAAGTTAGTGTCTACCAAGCTGGACTCATTCAATGTTGCTCCAGGGAATTTTGCGCCACTTAGGTCCGAAGCTTGAAACCTACATTCACGGATCTCGGCACCCGCAAAATCTACATTCTTTAAATCACTCTGGAAGAAGTCAGCGTCCACAATTTCGGCATCTATGAACTCGGATCTCGAACCCTTTACATAAGACAGGTTGGCACCAATTATTATCGCGTTGTTAAAATCGGTGAACTCAATAGTACTTTTGGAAAAATTAGTTCGCAAACAATTTGAGCCAGTGAAATTAGCACTAGTTAAATCTGCTCCATTAGTGAATTCAGCACTGTTTAAATCTGATTCAACAAATTTAGCCTCCTTCAGTAAGGCCCCCTCGAAACTAACGCTCCTAAGAGATGAGTTCGAAAAGTTTGCGCCTGGAAGCTGGGCATCGGAGAAATCTAGATCAGATCCGTCATCAATTCCAGTCAGATTTGCATTTACAACTGGACTTGAGTGCTCAGATAGTGCTTGATTAATCAATGTGTGCGGTTTGGGTTCCAACTCAGCATGTAGAATACAATGCCCCTCAGATGATTCTTCCCAAGCACTTAGCGGGCACTTATTGCTATAGCCGTTTGGAACATCCTCCGGCCTTGGATTAAATGAGCAATCTGGCATAGAGGACTGGTTATTAGCTTTCATTTGGCCATCTACAAAACATTGTCCACGGAAGCTGATTTATACCAGATACTAACAAGTTTAATGTAAGTTACTCACAGAGTTTATGCCATGACCGTCTTCAAGATACCTCAGGAGGAATCTGATGAGTCCGATGAGCTCCCAGAGGGTGCGGTTAGAACTGAGTTTGAAGATATTGAGGACTTCAATAATTATCTTGATTCATACTACAAGAATCTATGCGATGGTGACTTGCATGTGGTTCCGGGAGTTACCGACTTAGGGGCAGATGAGCTGATTGATTGGTTATCAAGGCTATCAAGAAACTGGGATATAGAGGAGGAATATGGTGCTGTCACAAAATTAGCCCACGAAACAGAGAACCAAGACGAATCTCATGGAGCTTACTTTGCCAAAGAGACAGGGGATGACGACATAGGGTACTTTATTTTCTATACTGATGAGCCAAAGACAAAGTATGTTGATGATGTACTGATCAAGGATTTACGCCGGATTCCACAGACGAACAAACTCCACGTAACACCCAATCTTATTGAACGTCTTGTCAAGAGAGTTACTAGTAAACTGCCAGACCACATTGGGGAGGAGATCGACATCCCCTATGTCGATGAAGTTCATCTCAAGCACAAGAGTGGTTCACAGATCAGTTCGAACTTGGATTCGGAAAAGAAACGCTCAGTTTCGTTTTGGGGAGAGGATGCTGCATCAGCTATCCCCGTCTTGCGGAAAGAATTCGGTGTTCTAATTAGCTCAGTTAGAATCAAATATCCATACTCTTCGGGAGATATGGACTACTTCATATTCAAAATTGATAAAAACGGTGTATTAAAGCTAAAGAAGGGGAAGTTAACCGATATGCTCCAAGAAGTCAAACCAATTATCGAAGACACTCTAAACGTGAAGCGAGCATACGACGATACTGAGACATCTTTTGTAACTATCGGGGATAATGAAACACAGATATCGCAATCAACACCGGCACTCATCAAACCAGGCAAAAATAATCCTGCAGAAGATAGTCAGTTTAGTGCCGATGAAATCCAAGCAACGTTTGATGCTCTCGCTAACAGAGGATATATACCGATTGATCCTTATATGGAATCAGATCCTCTATACTACTCAACCACCGCTTACCACCGAGAGGACCAGATCTACTTCGATATTAGGGGTGACGCTGAGGCACTACGTTTATTCCCCCGTGCTGACCAAGAAAAGCTAGAAACGTTCTTTGGGGTTCTCAGGGCGATACACAATAATGCAGATAGCTCAGCGATGGCTCTCTCAGTTGCCGAAATGGAGGGAAATGAATGACAATCCGTGGGAAAGCGAATGGTTGGAAGAGCCTCAGGGATGAGTTTATAGACGAAGCGACCGATGCAGAACAAGAAGAGATCGTCGGGGAAATAGCTGAATATGATGAGACAGATGAACCACTACAAGATGAATTAGAGGAATATCAAGAGGAGGTGAATCTGTATAACCGTCGTTTCATCCTTCGCGCCACTCTTACCTCTTCCTTCCAATTTGGTAACGTTTTTGCCTCAGAAACAGAGTGGGAACTTGCTGATTCTCTCTCATTTGATCAGCATGAAGACGGGCCAGCAGATCTGTTCGTAGCACACAGTGAGTCGCGCGGAACGATCGTCGTATTAGCTGTTGTACAACAGAAAAACGCTGAAAAAACTTACGAGCGCCTACAAAATCTCTGTAGCTATGTCGAGTCCGAGATGAACAGTATCGAAAAAGAACTTTCGGTGATAATCGACGAAGACAAAATTGAGGGAGCAGTAGCTATTTCGAGGATTCAACCAGAAAATATTGCTAATGAGTTTTCTGAGGAAGATAACCACTGGCCTGTTTCTGTCTGGGAGTTAGTGAGCGGCAACCAAGAAACGATTTCATTGGTCGAAGAATTTGATGGAGTGGACTGGACTGGTCACAACCCAGACGGAGAACTATCAAAGCTTCTGTCTGACGGTATCGAGTTCGCTGACACAGAACACTTAGCGTTTGACTTATTCTATGACTCTCATCATCAGCGAATCTATCAGTACTTACCACCGTACTTGGACAAGGTCCACGCCAACGATAGTAATAAAACGACGTTCCATATCAGTCGGGAAGAACTAGTGGAGTTCCTCCAGGCTCAGCAGGGAGCGATAATCCGGGAGAAGGCAAGCTCTCGTGCTGACGAGCTTATCAACTGGTGGGACTATATTGGAGTTATCTCAAAAGTGAAGGACCCCGACGGGTATGATGACAGTGCAACAGTGTACACTCTCGGGCACAGAATCATATTGACCACTAATCAAAACGAAAAAATAAAAAAACAGTATCAACAAAAAGCTGCGAGAGCTCTCATCAAACGGTCCAAGCACGAACAGTATCTAAATTAGAAACTCAATCCCTAAATGTTCGACAGAACCGGACAACAGGATCAAAAACTGGCCCTTTTATAACATTTCGATATACTTTCGTCTCTGCTCCATCTTTTCGTGCTCGCTTCTGTGGTCGTAGTGTTTTTCGAGAACATTAGGGCCGACATCCGCACGATCACTGACAACCTTTTCTGGAACGTCATTGTTGAGTGCATGGGTGATTGCACCTCGACGAATCGCATGTGGTGACACGCTTGAGGGACATTTCGACGCCCCGTTGCGTTCTATCGCCTCACACGATTGGATATCGCGGTCGTGGGGACAGTTGTCTAGTTGTACGCATGGCCGTGTGAGCATGTAGACGTACTGTGCAATGGTCGATTTGTGAATGCGACCCTGGGGAGAAGCTAAGAGGGGTTCACGTCCGTACTCATCAGTCACTTCTGGCCGTCGGTCTGCAATCCAATCATCAAGAACAGCACACACTTCGTCTGAAACAGCCACGAGTCGTTCACCCTTCTCTTGATTTTTAATTGGAGTGTCAGTAGCAGGCCGATGAAAAACCTCGATATACTGCTCTGTTGGAGAGTAGTCACCAACATCGACTGCACGGGCAGATCCCCGGCGCATCATTGTATGCCAGAGCAAAGCAATGGTCACGTGTTTGAGTGAGGCGTAGTTGTATGTCCGTAGTTGTTCGAGAATTTCTGCGGCCCGTTCTGGTCCCAAAATTGCGTCCCGGATGTTGTCGTCAGCTGCAAGGCTTGGAAGTTGAACCTTGGTGTGAAGATCGTTTGAGACTGCCTCAATGGACTCGAGCCACTTGACAAACACTCGCAGCGTGGCCATCTGAGTTTTTTCGCTAACGGTATTCAGGTCTCCATCGTTGCGTCTCCAGATACGGTATTCGTAGAGAATCCGACCGGTGAGCGCGTTTAGATTGTCGATGTCCTGGTCGTCGCACCACCTCACAAAGTGTCCTAAGCGTGATTTATGCGACCGAAGCGTCGCTTGAGCGACTTCATTGCGACGGTGCTCGAGGTACAGTTCGAGTGCTCGTTCAGGTGTGATTGGTTCCAGACTCATGGGTTCGTTGTGTGGTAAAACGAATCCCAGGAGGGGAGCGGGATAATAGACGAATCCAGTGGAGTGTCCCTGTTCGTCGTTCAGGGGTGTGACCAGCACCTGCAGCGCCCATTCGTTTTCCGAACGAAGTAGATTCAACAGACAGCGTCGAGTTCCTTATAAAGAACCCTCTCTCTGCGCGAAAGAGTTCGTTCCGATCCATCACGGGGGTCGATGCCGTCATGCGATCCGCTAGATACAAGGTTTCACTGCGGCTACAAAAAAGTGGCGCGCGATATAACTGAATCAGCGTGTCATACAATAGAGCACACGCCCTCCGGACTCTGTAGTGAACGTTCAGTACAGGTGGGGTAGTTACCGGACGAGTGCAGCTAGTATCATGGCAAGTCCGACCGGAAGATACACTGGCCCCAGCCCAGCAGTACACGTGTTGACCCCACCGTCAGGCGTGTAGGTGATTGTAACGCCAGTGAACCCTATGAGTTCGTACCCTCCCGGGGGCCCGTCCGGCCCGTCCGGCCCGTATCCTCCATCACTACACGTTATCCAAAAGAATGGTAGACTAATGAGGACAAGGGGCTGCGTTGAATCACTAGATAGCGGCGGAACGAGTCAGTAAATCAAAGGAGTTG
>NZ_JAKRVY010000021.1 GCF_023638055.1 Natranaeroarchaeum aerophilus
TCAAACGAGCCGTCACCCACCCGAATTAACTCACGTATGGCGATTCACCAAAGCCGGTGATTTTTAACAGCGGTTTATTTTAAATCCTTGCCCGTTTCCCCATCTATCTCGACCCATCTCATTTTATATTGACCGGAGTTTGAATAGTCCTATAACTGCACTCCGTATTTCGCACGGTCACAAACGCTATTTACCGAACAAGTTTTCAAGATGCCGCTAAATCTCTCGTGCTTGCGACCAGTCCAAGGTGTGTAAACTAAGTCTATACTGGGAGGAATCCTAACCGCAAAATCGTATTGATGCAGTTTTTCGAGTAAGTTCATATCCATATTGCAGTAGAGAAGATCGGATCTGCCGATAGGAGGGATCTCAGCAATGCTTCTTGAGCTGGTCTTTAGTTTTAAGTATAAGTCCACTCCAGTAGATTATGTTGGAACCTAGATAATTCGCCTAAACGGTGGACAGGTGCTGCCACACCTGCCCTGGGTTTCACAGCGAGAGGCCGATCAACCCATGAAAACCAACGCAGACGTTCGTAATGAAGACTGTGGCATCGTGACCGGGGTCGAGAACCAATGACTCCATCAGTTGCACCTGACTTTGATGAAAAACCACCTTCAGGAGAGACGCTTTCACATATTTTTCATCTTCTCCAATCAGAGCGTCGCCGTCGAGTCATATGGTATCTCACCCACTTGAAGTCAAATGAAACCGTGACAGTCCGCAGGCTGGCGAAAAACGTTGCATCTGCTGAGCAGAACATGCCGATTCCCGAGATCCCGAACGAGGACTACCGACCTGTGTATACGAATCTTGTTCAGCACCATCTGCCAGCGCTGGCGGATGCAGATGCAATTGATTTCAATGCCGATCGAAAGGTCGTCACCCCTGGGCAGAACCTGAATGCACTTTCGGTGGTAGCCGGGATTACTATTCCAGTGATCGCATTGCTACGTTCAGAAACGGTGAATAAGTAGCAAAACTTGGCTCTGCTAGGGTTATTGAAGTTAGCTCGGGTGTCGGGTAGCCTTATAGGCTCAACCCACAGAGAAGGCATATTTTGCTCCCCAGTAGTTGAGGGAAATGTAGCGAAGCAGGTTACGAGGCTCTGGTGAATCACTAGACAGCGTCCGGATTGGGGTATTAAGCTACGAGAGGTTGCGGCAAAAGTTTTCTTGTGATCGTTCTCAGCGGTAGCTATTGCCCCAACAACCCTGCTTGGCTCTTGTCAAGAGCAGTTACAATGCACGCTCAACAGCTGAACACGACGCCCTATAGGGATTCACCAGAGCCCTATATTTCCAATCAATCATCATTCTTTCCAGCAGCCGTGCGTTCAATATAGACTTCCATATCATCATTAGAGATGTCTGTAGACATGGATTCTGAGAGATTTGCATGTACGAGTTCGTATAGTGAGGGACAGAATATTGACAATGCCATATGATATCGAGTGAGGAAACAATTTTGCCAGTATGGGTAATCTTCTCTACAACTAATTAACCATCCCTGTAGGGCAAAAGCTTTCGACTGTTTGGGATTAGAGCGACTGAGATGGATTTCAACCATATATTCGAGGGCCAAGAGGGCGTCATCATATGATTCCCCTGCAAGCAACTGCATCATTGCTGTTCCAAACAGTGTGCCCGCCTCTAGCTCGGCATCAAGCTGATAGATTATTTGCCCGGCATTGATCATTAACCGTGCACCCTTGCGGTACTCACCAACCTCAAATAGCATGTCTGCTGCCTTTTCCATTTGGGGAAGGGCGTCGGTGAAATCACCGCATTGAAGATAAGTATTAGCTAAGTCAGCGTGAGCCCTCGCTAATGCGGTTTCGTCACCGAGATCCTCAAGTTTGTCAATCACCTCTTGATGTTGGCGTTTTGCCATGGTCCAATTACCTTCGAGCGACTCTACGTTCGCTAAATTCCCATCACACATAGCAACAGATCTGTGATTTCCCGCTGCAGCGAACAAAGACCTGGCTTGCTCAGTATACTTTCGAGCGGGAACTGGGTTATGTCTCCGGATCTCTTGAGAACCGAGTGTCATCAAGTCTTCTGCGGCTTCCACATTTCGGTCTAATTGGCGATTTATTTTCAGGGATTGCTCAGTGAGAGACCGGGCAGCTTCATAATCTCCCTTATCAAAAAGGTAGTCGCTAGTCCGTCCATAGACATGAGTAAGTGCTTGAAGATCGCCAATCTCCTGAAAGACTCGTTTAGCAGTATTATTACACGCTTGTGCAATATCTGATTCACCTCGTTCGAAGTAGAGGACTGCAAGGCCTCCAATGTGTTTTGCCCAACTATGTCGATCACCGAGTTCTCGGTCGATTGCGCAGGCCTGTCTGAAGCATGATTCAGCCTTGGTAGTATCCCCAGTAAAAATATAGAGTTCAGCTAGACTAGCAAAAATGGTTGACTTCCCTGGGGAAGAACCATCAACTGGTTCCAATTCCAACGCCTCTCTAAGATCTGTAATGGCCTCTTCAATTTTCGCCTGGTTCTTTTTGATTTGTGCAGTATTCGTCAACGCAATTGATTCAAGATCATGTTGAACTGGTTCCGGTAGGTCCTGACACATTTCAATTCTTTCCATGAGCGTTTCATACTCACGCTTAGCCCATTCACTGTCACTACTTCCCCGACTCGAGCCTCCCCGAGAGAGAGCCATGTTTCCACGCCAAACGTATTGATGTAGTTCAACCGGGCGGGGCACAACTTCAGGAATCTCTATACCAGAATATCCTGATTCGCCGTAATAGTCGATCAACTGGTTGTATATAATACCGGGACGGAATAGTCTCCGAAGTAATTTGCTCGAGTCAACAGATTGATCTATTTCTGAAGGTACTACCTCACGTCGGTACCAGTTGTTGATGTCTTTACGAACTTCAGGATCAACGCTCAGTTGAATTGTGGAATTAATACAGCGTTCAAACCGATCGATGGCTGCATTCTCCTTCTCATTTAAAGCTTGTTTCAGGTACTCGACGCACCACATTTCGTGTTTAGTTTGATATTCGTCACCATCCTCATGGAAAAGAATAGTGCCTTCTAGCGTCTCAAGAGCGGCATCAATCTCTGCGTGAGAATACCCCTGCGTATTTAATGTGTGGAAAAACTCATCATTGAGGGGTAGCCTGCTAGTTTTCAAAAGGGCGGTCTGCATTGCAATAGTTCTCTCACATTCAGACTCGTGCTCAGCGCGTACCTGCCGTACATCACAACCAAGGATGGAATCAACGTCAGTTTTCACTGCAGGATCGCTAGCCTCCTTGTCAAGGATTGAAAGGAGATATATTAGACTCAGAACTGAGCTACTGTGTGGTTCTTGATGGATTTGCTGGAAAATAACTTTAGGAGAGACTTGGAGACTAGTGTTCGTAACGTTTTCGTACTTTTCAACTGCGGCCTCAGCTTCTGCGATCGAGATTGGAGGGAGAGAGACGGTTTCGAGCGTGCTCGGCAGTGGTCGGTTCGATTCAATTTGCAGATCTTGAGCTTGAGATCCAGAACTTAATTCCCGGGCAGCTGTAACCAAACCAATATGATCATATCGCTCACATAATTCGACGAGATTAAATACATTACCCAAACCTGCTCTGTGTGCGTCTTCGACCACAATGACCCCATCTTGTTGGTCTGCTGCCCATTCCTTGATTGCATCTTTTGCCGACTCAGGAGAACTTGTATCCGGACAAAACAGAGTGGGTACTCCCTCGTTGTGTAGTTGGCAGCAGACTTGTTTCATGGCCGTTGATTTTCCAGACCCCGCCTCGCCACAGAGTGCAATTTGCCGTCCGGAACGGGCAGCAGAGGTGAGCTGAGTCACAACTGAACTACTGTCTTCGTTCAACCGATCGAATGCATATCCGGCACGAATCTCAGAAATTGTAAACTCTAGTTGCCAAGCCGTTTTTGCGGACCGGGGCGGCTTCTGTTCTAAGTAGCCATCAGAAATTTCATAGACACCAGCTTCTGCGAGAGTAACATCCGGAAGCGTAAGATACTGTGCGTAGTAGTTCTGAAAAATCGAACGATGTTTCGATAGGAGTCGTGTTACATCATCCCACATTAGAAGTTCGATATCAAATTTGTCTTCGGCGCGCCCATCGTTGAGATGTCGAACCTCTTCTTGCAGGTGTTTGTCCTGAAGGGCACTAGTCGCAATAATATACGTGTCCAATGGCGGACTGAATGCGGTCGCCTTATTTACTTCAGACTGAACAGTCTGGATTGAAAGATCATCTGTCCGCTTACATTGAACACCGACCATCTCATCTTCCAAACTTGTAAAATAGATATCGACCCCATCATCAGATTGTCCTGAACGGCCATGCCTGCTTGTCTTGGAGTCATATTCGGCCTCGAGCAGATCTGCTATCAGGAGTTCGAACTCCTCGCCAGAATTCGGTGGAAAAACATCCAGTGATGTAGAGTCAAGCATCTAATAACTAGTATCAGTGCACAAAGTTAGACTTTACCTCTAACGGCATCTACCAATAGACACTATCTTTTTATCTCTCGTTAATTACCAAGATGGTAATTCCCATAATTGAGGATGGGAGCGAAACATCCGCGTCGGATGAAGGACGAGACGGAAGTGAAGAACCTCTTTTTGCTGTTGCACTCAACAATTTCTGGTGTTAAAAGCGGCTGTATTCGTTAAACCTCACACCGGGATAGTCCAGATAAGTATTCTGGACGGTGTTATAGACCGGGTTGTCCACTCTTCCTATAAGAATTTACAGAAAATTGATAAGGGTTACAGATTATTTTATTTTATGGGACTTCTCCAGTCGATTCTGGGCTCACCTTCACCACCCGATGAGTCCGAGTCGAAACCGATGATCGATCTTCCAAAAGACGAGTATACTGTCGTATATCCGGTTGCTGTCCGAAGGTCGCAGCTCACCGCATTTCAAACAGTGATCGAAGCCGAACAGAAAATACCACGTAACGAAGGGCCAGGCACAGGTCTTCTCACAGATGCTCTCGACGACACCTGGAAGGAGACTGTTCCCGGTGACAAGACGTGGCAGGAGAGTATGGAAGAGACACGCACTAATGCAAAAGACACCATCAAGGGGTGGTTAAAATCCACCCACGGTGAACTCAATGTGGTCTTTCTTCCAGCCAACACCACATTCCGTCTTGAAGCCTTCCTCGTGAGTTGCGAGACCAGAGCAGATATCGAAGAAGACCCATTTACCCTACCAGACGAGTTCGTCGAGGCCGTCTCCTTGCTGAAGGCACTCCGAACCGCAGAAGATGAAAAAGAGCCGGTATTCGTCCACCAAGATCAGTTGCCGAACTAAATCCACGCACAAGTTCGACTGCTCCAAGTACAGCAACAGGATTCGTCGGATTCAACTTGGTGTTGCATACGTCCGTATCTCCTACTTAGTACGGCCAGCAATTCACTTCCTATTGAGGACTATATCGATGCATCTCAATTGGGTCATGGAGCGCATGATTATCGGCGTCGGCATGTACACTAATTCCATGGCTCGTGAAGAGTCGGAGATTTACATAGGAAGGAAGCCGGACGGGACCCTCATAACGGTTACAGAGTATGCCGCCTGTGAGGCAGGGCTTGACGAACCCCCACCGATCTTCTGCCAACATTGCCTCGACGAGTACAACGAGATGCAACAGCTGACGTATGACGCCAAAAAACGTCGGTTCGTCCATCGAAGCGTCCAACGAGGGTGCTATCAAGATGGCCGCACGAATGATCGAGATCACCCGTTGATACAACAAACCGTCTACAAACAATTAGTGAATGATGATCGCTATAGCCAGTCAAAGATAGAATTCCCGATCAACCGCTGGAATAGTAACATCAAACTGAACTTTGATGTCGGAGGTATGCTTCCTAACCATGATTCACTTCAGGGAGTGTTAGTTGAGATACAGCATCAATCAGGTACCCTCAGCAAGCGGCTCTTCCGGCGGCTTAGACTTGCTCAGAAACGCAACTATGGAGCGTACGTTGTGTTTTCACCGTCAGCACGATATCGAAGTTGGTACTCTGGGCTGTTCGTGCAAGTGAAAGGGTATGAAGCAGAGATTGGTAAGTACAAGAACGGTGCAGTCGAATTAGGCACGATGATTCAACCGGAGGACGACATATCCGCCCTTCAGAGAGAGTCCTTACGTGCGAAAAACCGAGCCTACATTTGAGATTCAAAGATGGTTGATTACAACTCATCAACGGCACGCGAGTACGTAAAAGAAAACCGGAAAGAGCTGATAAAATTGATAAAGCATGACGATGCGTTCATACGCACATTGGGGCTAGCAGTTCTTATTGAGGCAGGTGATGAAGGGGATATTGAACTTGCAAAACGGGAGCTGGAACTTCTACAAAAATTGGATGATCGGTACGATGACCTCTACTGAGTTATCGAGGTAGGTGATGTCCCCTCATCATCGTCGTCGTTGTCGTCCTCATCGTTCTCGTCCTCGTCGTTGTCGTCCTCATCGTTCTCGTCCTCGTCGTTGTCGTCCTCGTCGTTGTCGGCGGAGTCGTCATCGTCATCACCATCATCATCTTCGCTACTTGGCTCCACCAACTCCCTCAGCTTGTCAGCGTGGTCCAGTAACTCTGGATAATCCTCGATGACGCGCCGGAGTTTCTTGGCTGAAACTACGCTTTCTTCAGTGATTTCACCATTAGTGATCAGTTCAACAAGATCACTCCTGGCTTCCTCTTTAGCCTTCTGCTCAGAGGGACTCTCTACGTTACTATGTTCGACCTCTTCTACCGCATTGGGATTGAACTCTTTTTTGCACCATATGCATTCTGAGTCGTAGCGAGGCGTGAACCGTGAGCAGTTCGGGCACAGGACCGGTGCAGGGTCATGGAATTCCTCGTGGTCAGACTCAGGCAGATGTTCTTCTGAGAGCCCATCGCTTTTGGCTATTTTGTCGTCAGTACTACTACCGAACCTAACGATGTACACTGCAACAATCCTGCTTCCTTTTGTCCACCCCTGTCGCTCTTCAAGATCTCCTCGATCGATTTCCTCCCGACTCGCCAATACGCTTGCTCTCGATTTTCTGAACTGTCGTAGGTTGACAGGTTTATCGATATCAATCCGGGCAGCAACTCTTCGTACAATACTCGAAAGCCCGCTTCGTGATAGCGGTCTGTTCTTGTCCAAATGGCTCCAGATTGGGGTTTCCGAAGTGAATCTCTCCCCAGCACTATTGGCAGGATGCTCATTTTCAAGCCAATATTTCAGGAGTGGACTGGCAATTGTTAGACGCACATCCCGTAGGGGAGTCCCTTTACCTCCGACGGTGATTTGCAGGAATTCTCCATCGCGGGACACCCGATTGTATGTCAAGTCCTCTATTTCAAACGGTCTTGCCCCCGAATCCCATGCTACTGCAAGAATCGCTTTGTCACGCCAGTTATAACATGACCTTATCATATTGACTGTATCTTCCCAAGTGATCACCTCATCTGGCAATGGCGCATTTTTACTGACCTTGCTTGCGGATCCCGTCGGAATCACCTCCATCGAATCTGGGAGAACACCATCATTCATCATTCTACCAAACTTACGCAGTGAGGTATAGTAGTGAGCTCGAGTCGTATCCCCGAACGTGTACGTTTTTTGTCTATCTTCATCGTAGTACTCCCCTTTTTTCAGCCAGTCGAGTAGCTCCCAAACACTATCTTCCTCCTTTAACACCTCTGATAGACGGACTCCATGGGCATCGCTTCGCTCCGAAATGAGCGCAACGGGATTCAGACTATGGATGTGTGTGTTAATTGTATTGGCGTGATGGAGCAGGTAATAGTGGAACTTAGAGCGTGTCATAGAAACGTTCTCAATGAAGGAAGCAGGGTGTTGGAACTGTGT
>NZ_JAKRVY010000022.1 GCF_023638055.1 Natranaeroarchaeum aerophilus
AATCCCGGACGGACGAAGCTCAAGACCCTGTGATTGATTCTATGACACGCTCGACCGTTGTTGTATCTGCCTCAAACCGGAGGGTCATATTCAACTGCCCGTCTTGAAATAGTCCATCAAGCGCATCAGGATTGATGTCGTTGTTTATTATCCAATCCTGTTCAAGCACTCCCTCGTGATGTGCCAGCGCGACTGCGCTCACAACAGCCATACTCAAGGATTCGCCTTCGTTCGGCTCATAGCGAAAATTCTCAGTCACATCAGTCCATTCAAGCGGAGACACAATAATTGTTGCTACAACTGTATTTCTAATTGATGTGTAACTCTCTGTATTGGGCAATCAGTGTAACTCATAATCAGTAATTCCACGGTAGATACTGTGCGTCTTGTATCTTACCCGATAGTTAGAAGATCTATCAGGTCTGGTCGGACAACCGGTGGTCAATACTCTTAGCCGAGGAGTGAAAACAGGGCATAGGATCCCACGAGCGACAGCATCGGCGTAATCACCCAGAGTGTCACGACACGAGCTGCCGCTGCATGGTGGAACAGGCCTTCGGCGGACAGTTCTTCCGGATCTACCTCGCCAACGCTAGACACACCATCCCTGGATGCGTGCTGCCTATCCGGGTGTGGAGTCTCGCCTTCAGCGAGTTCGCCCACAGTCGGGCCCGCAGCGACCTCCTTTTTGCCTTCAATTGGATGAACTTTGAGTGCACCAGTCGTAATCTGTGGAGCGGATTCATCGGCAGGGGTTTGCGTGATTATCTCTGCGAGCGTCCGCGCTCGGCTTGCACGGCCCCACCCGAGCCCAATGATACAACTGGTCGTACTCACGGCGAGACTGGCTGGAATTCCGAGCCACGAGAGGATGGTGATAATCGTCGCCCCCACGGTCGAAACAATGAGCGCGGCCAGAATCGGCATCTTAGTAATATCGTTGCCAACGGTCGCCAGCGTCCGCCGGGCAATCGTAAAGCCGCCCACGCTAATGGCCCCCACCGCGAGGAGAATCGCCGGGCTGGGATCAAGAGAACCGTTACCGACAAGCGGGGCGACTGCGTTCGCCGCGTTTGAGGCTCCGGCACTGAACGCCATATAGCAGGCAATTACCACCACAAGTGCTGACCCAATCAGATCCCGAGGCGAGACGGTATCGTTGACCGATAGCCGTGGGAGCCGCTCCTGGGTATCGATTGCGATCAACGGGTTCGTAAGGCGACCAAATTCGAATTTGGCGTCGAGGTGCGGATACAGATATCTGCCGATAAACGCACCTGTGAAGACAGCAATCAGTGGGGCGACGATCCATGCCGACAGGATGGTAAGCATCAGGGAAGTGTTGAGCGTCCCCGTTGCCAATCCGAGTCCAACGATTGCTGCGACGGCTGTCATCGACGTTGACGCTGGGACACCGTAGAGGTTCGAGATCAGGAGTGCGAGCCCAGTGAAAAAGAGGACGCCGACGCTCGCTTCAGGTGTAAAGGCTGCTGCATCGACGATTTCCGTACTCATCGTCGTGATAACCTTCCGCCCAATCGTCCACGCTCCGAGGAACGCGAATACGGTAAACAGTGCCCCGGCAGTGACTTTTCTGACGGCCCGGCTACCAACTGCCGGACCGAAGGCAACCCCAGTTGATGACCCGCCGATATTGTACCCGACGAATACCGCCACCAATAATCCCACGAGAATTAGGATTTCTGCCACGTATGTGTGGTCGGGTCGCACGCGAAAAATAGTGCCGTTTTGTTTCTGAACTGTTAGATACGACCGATAGAGGCAGTAAAACGAATATTTGGCTCTTCACAACTGAAGTCTCACTATTCTCTCCAGACTCACCTCCATACGGGCTGCTCAAAGATCAGTGACCGATACGCGCTTTGTATACAGCAGCGCTCTCGCCAACTGCTCACATTCTGTCAATAAAGACGTGACCGATACAGAGGGTGCGTGTAGCAACTTCACCTCTTGTCTTTTCGGTCACTCCCAATGAGTCCTCCGTGCGAATGAACTCCTTACAAGAGCGGTGAACTCAACCCAACCGGCTCAATCACACTAAGAGGAGTTCGGGCCTGACGAAGCCGATCACGAGAAGACTCACCAGTACAGCGATCGCTGTGAGTCGCAGGGCACCAGAAGCCCGTCGTCGAGATTTCGGCAAGGACTCGGCAATGCCGGAGAGGGCCATCCCGGCACCAATAAATAGTGTGGCATAGTAGAGCGTCGCCCCTTTTAGAATGACGTAGTACGCTTGCTGCCCGGCTATCAGAAGTGCGCCACAGAGGAAAACCAGTCCAAGCCCTCTGGAGGGCTTGCCGAACACGGTCTCATCGATAATGGAGGGCATCAAGCGTGTTGTCTCCGGCGACGTTCAAATATTGCGGGGTTTGGCGTACCCACCGCTGAGACGGGTATAGTGTGATCGTGAAACGGTGCTGATGGCGCTGACCGACTCGCGCGTTCAATCTTGCACACCAGCACAGATATTATTCCCATCTATCACTATCCTCACCGAACAGTTCGCACGTCCATCTAACGGCTTTTGCACACGATCTTTAACGGAAGCAAGCCCTTGTGAAGAGTTCTATGACACCCTCAACACCTGGGCTACTTGCCGACACCGAACGCGACATCTTCATCAGAGAATATCCAAAAGCAGGTTGCCAGCGAGATGTCGTTCTTGACACGCGGTCGGCTCGTTTACCAAAAGTCCTTATGGATTTAATGAAATTATATCTATATCTTGATGATGACGAACTCACGACCGTCATGACGGGGGAGAAGAACTGATCAAGTCTCGATCAAAGTGTTAGAACAGTTGTGAAACGCGACACAATATGGCGATTCACCAGAGCTGATTGGTCAGATCTCGGTATTGAAATCTTGGGCTGGGTCATAGCTGAAGGGCGTGATTGACCCATCAGCACCACCTTCTATCATATATTGTATAATTTTGGACCTGTTATCTTCAATCACTTTCCCGGGAGAATAATTATAACAAACAAACCAAATCCCTTTTCCTTTTATTTTCTCATAATTTTCTCCCTCGAGTATATCTAGATATCCAGGCATTTCTTTCCAAGGAAAATGAAATAGATAGGGGTAAGAATCATGCTGTTCGTTTAGTTTGTGTATTTCGCGGGCTTTGTTAATTGAGATCTCCTCGTAATCCACCGTGTTTTTTATTTCATCTTTCGCAGATATGTGGCTGCAGACCTCTCTGACAAAATTTTCAAGAGGTTCAGGGGGACCAACGACTATTGACCGATACGAACCCATGTGATCTATTGACGCACATGAAATAATAAGTGTTACCCAGGTGTTTACCACTCTATTTCTACACGTTCTACACAGCTGTATCAAAAAATCAAAACGATAGTTGACCAAGTTGGCAGTACATTTTAGTAGGCTAAATGATCTCCTGTTTTGTCTGATAGTAGGTCGTCATCAGGAACAACACACACATCTTTCGGTTCAACAACTTCAACGTCTTCTGGAGCTGTGTTTTTGTCGCTAAGAGCTTCAGCAACCGCAAACTGTTGAGTAGTGATTAGCGCATCTTCGATCTCTCCCCTTTGTTCGACAGAGAGTTTCTCTCGGAATTCCGGCATGGTGTTACAATATGTCATTGTGGGAAATAACAATTGTGCGTGGATGTTTCAGAACACCTGCCAGATTACACAAGGCTCTGATTGTTATCGGACTGCGTGTTCGGGGAGGCAAGGGACGTCGTTTTCCCAACGTAGTTCATCGATGATGCCGACAAGTTCCTCAGTTCGCTGGTCAAACACATTCAACGGGTGCGAATCGAGGAACGCTGCTTGCTCTCGTTGTACTGTTTCTCCTTGATAATCGAGTTGGAGGTGGCATTCACCGAGATCCATGTGTGTCTCATCCTGATGCCATCCAATCATAAGGTCGCGCTCGGGCTCAACCCACTGAATCTTGTAGAAATCATACGAGTAGTCCGACGGGAAGTCAAAAGAAACCTGGAGTAAAGCTCCGTCAACGGGATATGACTTCTCTACTCAGCTTTGCACGTTAACGTCGGCGGTTGAGTGAACGAAGAGATGGTCGATCTCTTCCATGAGGTCATCGACACCACGATCATCGTTGTCTCGAACCCACGAGAGAAGGTTGTACACGGCTTCTTTCAGGGAGTGCTCGAGGTTCGCTCGAAGCGATGACGCTTTCGAGCGAACCGTTCCCAAGGCGCTCGAGTCAGGATCAAGACGAACGAGACTATAGGCAGCCATCAGAAGGTGCCAGTGCCGACTGGCACCTTCGTCGGTCTGCATCTCGCAGTCTCCTAGGCCGAGATCCTGCTTCGAGTCCTCGAAGAACGTCTCGATGCGCCAGCGCATCCCGTAGGAGCGGATCACGTGCTCGGTCGATGCGTCGATTTTGTTCGTAGCGAGGTATTTGGCCGGATTCTCTTCGTCTTCGTCGGTTTCTTTCTCGGCGACAACCAGCTTCACGTCTCCCAGCTGGGAGACGGGAAGCTTCTTCGTCCAGATGTGGTAGGTGTCGTCCTCGATGTCGCGCTCAACCGTGTCGATGCGCTCTGCCAGCGCATCGACGCTGATCTCTTCTCCGCCGTAGGTCACTTTGCGGTTGCTCCGAAGCGGACCGATCCAGTCGTTGCTGTAGGATTCGATGTGTTCGACGAGTCCAGAGTCATGGGCGAACCACGAGTCGAAGAGGTAGGTGTCCGCAGGCACACCTACCTCTTCTTCGAGTTCGGTGACGATCTCGCGGGCGAGATCGTACTTGGTGTCGTGATCTTGGTCGTCTTCGTCCTGTTTTTCGTAGAGGCGGAAGGTGAGTGGGTAAGCAGTTTTATCGTCGGCGTAGAAGGCGTAGATGAGGTCTTGGCCCCAGACAGTGTCACTTTCGGCGTGATCGTAGAACCGACCGACGCCGGGGACTTCGTCCCCGGCTTTCTCGGTGATCGTGTCGTCGAGGATGATGTAGCCATCCTGTGACCAGCGCGTTTCACCCGTGTTTCTGAAGCTCTTCGAGGCGTTCGTGGTTAAACTCCCGTTCGTCCCAGTCGTACTCGGTGACGAACTTGTTGAGGGCGCGTTTCCCCTGAGCTGGAAGTACTTCGCGTGCGATACCCGCCACGGTCTTGTTGCTGGCCGCAACAAGACCGGTAGCGTAGGTTTTCGCGTGATGACGTTGTGCTGGTGACAGCGACTCGAACTCGTCGAACACGCGCGTACACGACAAGAAGTCCGTAATCGGCATCATTCGTCCTTGCCACCGCCTACGTCACGCTCCTACTTCAACGTGCAAAGCTGAGTAAATGCTAGTGACCCCAAAGTTGGATACCAATCACAACTACAACGATAAGTCGAGTGAATAACACGGAAAGGAATAGATTTATTCGAAATGGATAGGATCGTGTCGGTGCATCACGCTCCCGTCTTCGTCCAGTATTTCCATATACCCATCAACAGTTTGTCGTATCCGGTCAGGATCGCCGTATTCTTCATTAGTCAACACACTATACGGTAGCGTCACGTGATGGTCGTGGCCGTCTTCATCAGGGATCTGTAACGGAATTTCCTCGGGAATAGGCGGTTGCCTCAGCGACTCTCCAATCACCTGTTCAATCCGATCTTGGTAGTGTAAACGAAGCTCCTGTGGTAGATCTGCTGGATCAGTCGTGATCTTAGATGGAGACGCTTGCAAAGCTGCAATTAGCCCGTCCTCACCCCATTCATCCTCGTAATCCTCGAACCAGTCAGGGTTTGCTATCTGCGACAGTTTCTGTCCACAGGTAGGGCAATAATTTATTGCTGTATCAACACTCACGCCACACTGCGGACATGCTTCAATTGGTTCAACAGAAGCTCCTTTTCCGTCTTCTGTGTCGATTCCGAAAGTCTCTAAAATTTGGTTGTTGACATCATCGTCACCAATGTGCTCGTACCGATCTAGCTGCCCTGACTCCCGAGCCCACCCGGCTCTGTGTTCAATTTCTCGCGTGGACATTCCTCGAATGGCCCATATGGTTACTGCTGCGTGTTTGAGGTTGTGAGGATGAAGTTTCTCAGGATCAATGTCGGTGTTTTTGGCGAGTCGTTTCATTCTTCTCCTGAAAATCACCGGAGCGATTGAGCCGTCGTCATTCGGGTCATCTGTATCCCAGTGATCTCCGATCTTGTGGAACAAGGGTGCGTCATCAACGTCTGGACGTGGATGTTCATTGCGTAGGTAGTTGGTGATGAAGCCAGCCGCGAACGTCACCACTTGCGTTCTGCCTTCGCTGCCTTTCTGACCTAAAGCATCCTCGTTTAGACTCAGCTCGCCGACTGGATCTCCATCGGTGAAGTCGAAGTCTTGGATTCGGAGAGAACACAGAGCAGCAACACGCAGCCCGCAATCAATAGCGAGGGCGAACATAGCTTTATCACGCAGGCGGTTGCTAGCCTCTTGGATCAGAATGCGTGTCTCGGCAGGGGTTAGAACGTCATCCTCGGTGATCTTACCTCCTGAATCGTCGGATGCGAGGCTAATGTCGTCTTTGTTTGTGGGAACATCATCTTCCACTTCCTCTAGAAGTGACCGGATCGATTTTTGATAGTTCCTTTTTGTTCCGCTTGTCCAGTCTCGCTCCTGTTCTAGTTCTTGAAGTGCGGTTGTCCAGGTGTACTTCGTTGCGTCAGTTATGGATGTATCCATTTGCTCTCGCAGTGTGAGGACGTGGCCGAGATGGCGTTCCATTGTTGATTCAGCGTGGCCGTCGAGGAAGTTGTTGACCCAGAAATTGATCAGCTCGTATTCTGACTGTGGGAGCTCTTGGATGTCACTGAGTCGTTTCTGGAGCCTAGTTTTATCCCTGTTTGGGTCATTTGGCTCTGGTGAATCGCCATACGTAGCTTAATTTGGGTGGGTGACGCTCCGTTT
>NZ_JAKRVY010000023.1 GCF_023638055.1 Natranaeroarchaeum aerophilus
CGGAGCTACGAGCGTATTTCGTTACCCCAGTTGTCGGATTCATCCCCGCGCTAAAGCACGGGGCTTTCTCCTTGATTCTCCGTAAAAGAATGATACCGGTACCGCGTAGGCGTCCGACGCTTTCGCGAGTGCGAGTACGCCAGTTCTCTGGTCCTGCAGGAACTCCCTGATCTCGATGGAGTCCATTGTTGTGGCGGTCTGTTCTGTCATACACTATTTTTAGTTATATAGCTACTTCAACTCGTGGGGGCGCGTACAGGTCGTATAGACCGAGTCCTGCCAGGACTCAACGAACCATCGTCAACAGCATTTTGAACGACTCCTTGCCCTCCAGAGCGTGGGGTTCGTTCGCCGGAAACACCAGCGACTCACCCCCACTCACCTCGTACTCGCTGTCGTCAATCGTCACCGTCGCCGTCCCGTCGAGGACCTGCATAATCGCGTCGTGGGGTGCAGTGTGCTCGCTGATCGTCTGCCCCTCAGCGACGGCAAAGAGCGTAACTGTCGCCGATTCCTTGTCGATCAGCGTCCGGCTCACGATCGCACCGGACTGATAGTCGAGTAGCTCAGTGATATCGAAGACGTCGCCAGTCAGGCCGTCGAGTTGGTCATCATTCATGGCTACCCCTGATCGTTTCAGCTCTGGCACAAAAACCGATTCCCCGATCATCTTCGGTGCGGCTCCTGTTCTCAGAACGAGTGAATCCCGAGCGCCTGCATGAGCGTGAGGCCGCTGGCGAGCGCGCCGAGCAGATATCCCGCGATCGCGCCGCCATTGAGCAGCGGGAGTCCGGCGTGTGCGCGCCCTTCAAGCACCATTCGCAGGAGGATCACGAGGCCGACAATAGTCCCGATCATCGCGCCGAGTGCGGGGATATTCATGGCGACGACCGGGAGATCGAATCCCGGCGCGACCTCCGTCGGGATGAAGAAGGCGGCGCTGGCGATCAGAATTGCCGGCATGACGGCGTCTCCGAGACCAATGAAGAGGGCATCACGGACACCGTCGTCGGCTTCGTCTACTGACGTCCCGGCCTCCGGCGCATCGGCGTCCACTTCGGTCTCGGAGATATCCCGGGTACCCTCACCCCCGTCGGCCGTCGCGTCGTCAGTCATCTCCTCACCAGCGCCCGCCTCCCGGAACGAGTACGAGAGTGAGGTGGGAATGACGAGCAGCACGGGAATCTTCTGGCCCATCACGCCATCAGCGAGGGTGAGCATGTGCTTCGTCTTGTAGACGCTGATGGCGTCGTACACCGCGAGTACGACGAGGAAAGCGATCGCTGGCAGGAGGCCGAAACTGATGCCGAACATGCCCGCGGCCCCCGCGCCCATCAGGACTCCGGCGGTGTCAATGACGTACCATTCGGGATGATAGATCAGCCCGGCGATCACGCCAAGGGCAGCCAGTATCGGGAGGAGTCCGAGCGGTACTCCGGCGACGGCACCACCGGGAACGACGGCGTTCAGGACATACCATGTGAGCATCCCACTGACGCCGATGACGCTCGCCCGGATCAGCCACTCGGCCTCGTACTTGATCACCGCGAGCATGACGCCAGTGGCGACGAGAAGCACTGCAAAGAAGAGCGCGCTGTTCGCCGGATCCGAGGGATCTTCGACCGCCTGATACTCTGCCTGCTGGAAGGGCTCGACGAGCGCGAGTGCGCCCAACTGGACGAGCACGAACAGGGCAACCGTCCCCACGACAGCCGCACCGAGTCGCGTTCGTTCGTTCATACCCGTTCTTGCTGATGGGGGGTAATCGGCGTTGTGTTGTTGACCAGTCCCTCGTGACCACGGCGAGGGCGCAGCGCTGAGAGAACCGAACGAATCGAAACAGAGTATCTACCAGCTGATCGTCGGCTTCCCACAGCGGATGACCGACTCGATTATCCGGTAGTACGGAACCCTCTGTTGTCTCGGGCCTTACCGCACTCTCGAAGCTTGCATCGCGCGAGAATGGTCGTGTTCATCTGAGCCATTCGTCAGCAGTTTCGGCTTCGGCGTGGCTAAGGCTCCTCTTTAATATCGGAGGGAATTCGTTCTGAAATCCGTTGCATTATTTTGATTCGCTCTTGTAAAGCACATTGTTGATGCCGAGCACTATTGCGATTCTGTGGTGTGGACTGGATCGAGAACTTGCTTGTAAGCGGGTCTGACGGCTATTTACTGAGTGAGGTTTGAAACGGGTGACTGTATCAACAATCTCCAACGGAAGAGCGAAGTATTTTAACAGAACCTCAAAGCTGTATTCGGGTAACTCTTCCTGCCTGATTGCACGTATTCTTTTCTGGAAAATATGTAGAACAAAATCTAGTAAAGCGCTATCTATAAATACAGTGATGCTGGACTCAGTAGTCCGCACAATGTCCGTGACCGCTACCCCAACGATCCAGTACGAGTGGTCGATTGACGCCGTCGACGCCAATCACGGAGCACGCTACTCCGGTGGGTCTAGCAAGGAAATGCTGACCGATCTGTTCGCACTCTGGCTCAAAGACCGAGGTGATCTATCTGACTGGGACCAAGCACCACGATTCGGGAAGATCGTCCACACATACAGCACGCTTTCCCTGCCGATCATCGCCGTCTGGCTCGGCATCACCGAACAAGCAATTCACGAAGAACCTGCATCTGGGACTCCACCATTCGAGTTCCATGGCCCTGACGGTGACTTACTAACACTTGATCGGGAACTCACTGAGTCCAAGTAAAGCACGCCGCGAGCTAAACGATTCGGGTTCAGATGTGATGTTTGAGCTACTCGTCTGCGCTTAATAGGATGCGCTATCGGTTGACCATCTACTTCGTAGTAGATGGGTTTTTATCCTACGCATCCGTACGCCAAAGTATGAGTGAAAGCGAACGTGATGAGCGCGGGCGTTTCTCCGCGAAACACAGCGACGACGAGGTCCTCGTCGCCGTACAAAAGCACGGGCCTGCAGGCACGACGGAGGTTGCCGAAGAGCTGGGAATCAAGCGCCCCAGCGCTGATTACCGACTTCGTCAACTCGAAACCGACGGCAAGGTGGAGAGTAAGATGATCGGGAACTCTCTCGCATGGAGTCTGACTCCGGAGGCTAAAGCATGAGCACTGACTCCAGCAGCAATCACGACCCGCCGACGGGCACCACGATCACGCTTACCCGTGAAACCAACTGGTGGGTCGCAAAGGATGAAGAAACCGGCGTCGCCAGTCAGGGTAAGAGCCGCCAGGAGGCACTTGAAAACCTCGATGAAGCACTTCACGGCTATCATGGAGATGGCGACCCTCCTAGCGACGAGGATCTCCGCGAGATGGGGATTGACCCCGAGAACAACACCTCCGACTCTCTCGATGACTCGGAAATTTTCGAGTAACCTCTCCTACTACCAATGTCGTACTCGCCGTTCTCAGGACGAGACGTAGTGAAGGTGATGGTCAACAGCGGAATCTACGAGTGGAAGCGCACGCGCGGCGACCATGCGATCCTCCGCTGGGAGCCGCCCGAGGACCACGACGCCGAAGCGCGTACCGTCCCAGTCCCGCTTCACGACGAGATCAGCGAGGGCACGCTCAAAGACATCGCAGATCAGGCCGGCGCGAACGACTACCAGAAATTCAAAGCCTGGATCGACCAAAACCGATAATTGACGGGGACTGGAACCCACTCGACCACTCACACCCCAGTGTGGCCTAGATCAACGTGGAATCGTGTGGCGAGATGCGTAAGGACACCATCGACGCCATTGAAGTCCTGTGCGAGAAGGATAGACCAAGTCACCACAGGGAACAGATTAGGAAGTCATAGAACGGATGGCATACCAGTATTGCTCCCCCGGGAATCGTTCCATAGAGTGAATTGATCTAACAACTTTACCAATGGAGTGTGTTATATCTAACATACGCTTATGAACGGGCCGACAAGACGTGATTTCCTCTCGGTTGTTTGCGGAACTTCTCTGGTAGTTACCTTGCCAGGGTGTCTTGATATTCTGGCTGATGAAGACCGACAACTCTTGTTCGTTCAAATGATGAATTACCGCGATGAAACTCAGCAGCTCTGTCTTCGTATCTCCCAAAATGAGACAGTTGTTTTTGAGCGAGTCTATCGAGTCCATCCGGCAGACGTAGACGAAGAGCTCCCTGGAACAGCCAGTCCGAATCACTACATGATTGACCCAGACTTGGGCGATCAACCAGGCGACTATCTCGTTGAAGCGAGATACCCACACAATGATCAATGGACAAGTCTTGAGCTTTCAGACGTTGAATCCTCACACGTGGGGCCAGTTGTACAGATGTTTGGCGGGTTTTCATTCCCTGACATCTATTATTACGAGTTCGAAGAAGATCTCCCGTCGGAAGAAGCCCCTAGCGGTGCCAGCGGATCAGGCCCATATACGCTTGAGCAAGGCAAAAGTTTCAGAGAAGACCAACTGGACGACCAGGCTGATCGAGACTATGAGGTAGAAACTGACAACGTTTGTAACTAACTCGGTCAAATAGGTGGACTGTCAATCGGTACGTACAGACGAACAATGCAACACGCCAAGCCAGAATATAATCAGTATCTTTCAAAAGAACTGTCCTGAACGTACGTGCTCCGTTTCGCCTAACACAGTTCTTTTAGTATTTTACAAACAGATGTGCCTAAGTATAACAGTACCAATCCTCACCATCCTGAATGGCTTCTACCGAAGCTTCTTGTTCACCTTCACCGCCTTCAATTGTTATCAAAACCCAAGCGTGATCGTCCGCGCCGTACTCGTCTAATCTCGATTCAGTATGTTCTTCCTGATTTTGGACGGACTCATCGGTCACATCACCTGAATCACCGGATTGTTCAGCCCAAAATTCAAGAACTTCTCTCGTTGAAACCTCATTTGCCTCAATGAGCTCGATATCTGCTTGAACAGAAGATTCTTCAACTGGATACGAAGGTGCTTCTGGATGCAAAATCTCATTTACGGCCTCTGCATCACCGTTCTGTATCGCTTCAAAATATTCTTCATAAGCATTTTCTGGGCCACTGCTAATAAATGGTACACTGCTACACCCTGCAACTGCGGCTGCACTTGCGGTGGCAACTCCGGTAATGAATTGGCGTCTATTCACCATAGAACCAAATTAAATCTTTAGCATAAAATGAGCGTGTCATAGAAACGTTCTCAATGAAGGAAGCAGGGTGTTGGAACTGTGTC
>NZ_JAKRVY010000024.1 GCF_023638055.1 Natranaeroarchaeum aerophilus
GGTCGAGAGGCACTCAGACCGGTGAGACGTACCCGGAGATGCGAGCGTCGTGATCGAAGTACGGTTCGTAGAAGTCGAAGTGCCGGTACTTCCCGGTGTACTTGTACTTCCCATGCCCGAGCACGCGGTAGGGTTCAGGCGGTTCCAGGCCCATGCCGATGAAGCAGTCCCGGATCTGGCAGACGAGATTGTGCCCGACGTGGAACCGGAAGCGGTCACGGTCGTAGCTCGTGGGCACGATTTCGAGGCGCGCGTCGGGGTCGCGATCGAACGGGTCCTCGCCTTCGATCGTCCGCTCCTCGTTGGTATCCTCGTAGTACATCGTGTCGATGCCGGAGACACCCTCTATCGTGAGGTCGGGACCGGGAATCTCGGTGGTGTCGGTGTCGTCGTTGCTGCCGCCGCCGACGAGCGAGGCCGCTTTCGAGATGAGGCCGTCACCGCTGGCGGACGCCAGGGCATCGAGATTCTGCTCACCCAGCACCTCAGTTGCCGGGCGGGCGATTTCGTCCTGGATCGCTTCGAGGTCCTCCTCGAGGTAGACGTTCTGCTTGTAGATCAGAAACTCTTCGTTGTAGACCTCCTGGGGCAGATCCAGCGGCGGAACGACGTCCGCGCGATCGTGGCTCGCCGCCTGTTCGTAAAGCGTCCCGAAGTACTCGTCGAACTGATCGTCACTGAGGTCGATCAGCGCAAGCAGTGCTGCAGCGATTCGGTCGGGGTTCTCCGTGTTCGGAACCGTGTCGTAGCCTTTCTCTCGGTAGACGTGGTACTTGGCGTAGCGACGGGCCTGGGAGAAGCTTTCGTCCTCCTGGTTCGTGCGTTCCTTTGGGTTTGACGGGTAGCCATCTTGCCCTTGGGCTTC
Source organism: Natranaeroarchaeum aerophilus (assembly GCF_023638055.1). Taxonomy (NCBI): domain Archaea; kingdom Methanobacteriati; phylum Methanobacteriota; class Halobacteria; order Halobacteriales; family Natronoarchaeaceae; genus Natranaeroarchaeum; species Natranaeroarchaeum aerophilus. The sequence continues at coordinate 866 of NZ_JAKRVY010000024.1, forward strand.
AATCCGACCATCAAAGTCCATCGCTATATGATGTTCAACTTCGTTGTTGTCAATGACAGTCACACCTATTCCTTCATCGTCCTCGCCAGCAATTTCCCCCTTCATTTTAATCCCAGAACCTCAGGCTGGATTCATCGCCCTCATCTTCTTCCTCCCGCTTTCCGTCAACATCGTCGTCGGCACCGAAGAGCCTGTCTCTCAGTCTGTCGAGTGTGTTCGAGACGCCTTTACTGGCGGCCCCGACGCCGACGGTTACGGCGGTGGCAGCGAGAGCGGGAGCTGCCAGTGACGGGTCGGCGGCCGAGTCCGCGAGCATCTCCTGAAGAGCCGGCTCACTCGCTGCGCGGCCGAGTGCGACCGTGCCGGCAGCAACGCCTGCACCAGCCACGCCCATGGCCGTTTCACCCAGGCCGCTGTGGACCTCACTCTGCAGGTCGCTCAGGTCGGATTTGGTTTCCTGGAGTTCCGCTCTGAGGTCTGCGACCTCTTCGGTGAGATTGTCGAGTCCTTCGTAGGCCATCGACTCGCCCTTCGCCGCCCGCTGGATGTGCACGTCGGCGCCCATCCGATTGACCACTGGCGGTTCCTCGCCCGAAAGCGCCTGGGCGGCCATTTCGTCGGCCTCGCGCTCTAACTGCGGGTCAGGATCGATCTGCAGACCGCCCTCCTGGGGCATCTCGACGGGCGTGGCAACGGCACCTCCGGGCGCACACTGGCTCATCACTTCGAGGCGAGCAAGGTATCGTTCTCCGGATCGGTGAAGTCCGGATACATCTCGAGTGTTTTGTACTGTTCGGCGGCTTCGATCCGGCCGGGACCGAGGACGCAGAACTCCTCCGGCGGGTGCAGGCCCATCCGGACGAAGCAATCCCTGATCTGGCACTTGAGATAGTGGTCGAGGTAGGCGCGGAACTCCTCGAGCGGGCCCGGATCGATCGGCGCGAGTTCGATCAACGTGTCGGGATCGCGCTCGAATGGATCCCTGTCGGGCTCGCCGATGTGTTCTTCGCCACGCGAATCGACGTAGGCGGTGTACAGCGAGGAGACGGCTGCGATGGCGAGGGTATCATTGACCGTCACCTCCTGGTCGCGAGCCACGGTGGCGAGATCCTGGGAGAACGCCTGCCAGTCGTCGACTGCCGAGTCGCCGATTTCGTCGACGTCGGTGACGTTCCCGATCGCGTCGAGATCGACGTCGTGGAGCGTCGCCAGCGTCTCGGCCTCGTCAGCCAGGTCGGTCTCGAGTGGATCGACCCCGAGATAGACGTGCTGGCGGTACAGCACCGAGTTCGGGCCGGCCGCACCGGACGGAATCGGGATCGCCCGCGAGACGCCGTCGTCGTGGTAACTCCGAAGCTGCTGTTCGAGATCCCCGAAGAGGTCGGCGAACGCGTCGTCCGAGAGTTGCTGGACGGCCAGCCGGACGGCGTCGATTCGCTCCGGGTGGATCTCCGGCGGCACCGTGTCGTAGCCGCGCTCGCAGTAAACGTAGTACTGGGCGAAGCGGCGGGCCTGTTCGTTTAGTTCGTTCTCTTCTGGAGTACGATCAGCCGCCTTGTCAGCGTACTCCTCACATTGATGGCCAGTTATTTCGCCATCAGTCTTCCTCAGTTCAATCACATGCTCGGCATCATTATTATCAATGACGCTAATCCCAACGAGCGTCTCATTTTCACCGGTGATGAGGCCGTCCATTATTGATCACCTCGGCTGGCACCAACACCCTCGAGACCAGCATAATCGTCCCCACCGAACCGCTTGCGGATCTTCTCGTCGATGAGGTCCTCGATGTAGTCGCCAAAGTCGGCCGATTTCTCGGCGATGGCCTTCGACCCCGCCTCGTAGACCGGCTCGTAGGCGGCTTTCGAGACGTCACTGGCGACTCCCGACGCGAGCTCGGAGATGAGTTGCTGGCCGGCGACGGCGCCGCCGGCTGTTCCAACGCCGGGGGCGATCATCGTTCCCACCGCGGCGCCGACTAACCCGCCGGCCGCGCCGATGGCGCCTTTGCTGGCGGCCTTGCCGAGGCGGTCTCGCCAGGAGGTGTCGCCCTCGATCGCGTCGAACAACGTGGCCTGGTTCTCCTTGAGCTGGTCGACCTCCATGGCTAACGCCTCGGGATCAGTGGAGACGCTGGTCTCGAAGCGCTCTTCGGCCTCTTGGTGGGCCTGCTCGAGTTGCGCCTCGGAGGGCATCCGCTGAATGTGCACGTCGGCGCCCATCCGATTGACCACCAGCGGCTCCTCGCCAGAAAGCGCCTGGGCAGCCATCTCGTCGGCCTCGCGCTCTAGCTGCGGGTCAGGATCGATCTGCAGGCCGCCCTCCTTGGGCATCATGCTGATCGCCGCACCGCCAGTCTGTTGTTTGACGTGTGCGAGTTCGTGAGCAAGCAGGTACTGTCCCTCGGGCGACTCCGGATTATACTCGCCGGAATTGAACGCGATCTTGTGCCCGCACGTGAACGCGCGGGCGTCGATCGCCTCGCAGGCTTTGGTCGCGTCCGCGCCCGTGTGGATGCGCACGTCAGAGAAGTCCGCGTCCATCCGGTCTTCGAGCGAGCGCTGGATCGTCCCCTCGAGGGGCATGCCTTCACCGCCGACGACGTCCAGCACCGGCTCCGGAATGTCTTCGGGGTCCGAAGTTGTTCCTTCGGTGGCTCGCTGGATGCGATGGTCTTCCATCTCCTTGGGCTTGCCCAGGTCTTCCGGCGGGATGCCCTCGTCGAGCCAGTCGTGCATGCAGGGACCGTAGTTCTGCTCGTGCATGCGCAACAGCGCCAGCGTCTGGGCGTCCTCGACCTCGACGCCGTAGTGATCCGTTGCTGCCTCAAGC
>NZ_JAKRVY010000025.1 GCF_023638055.1 Natranaeroarchaeum aerophilus
TCGCCCGGTTCGAAATGAAAAACGCCCCCATGCACGATGCATGGGGGCGCAGTATGAATAGCAGGCGGCGATTCGGTGTTTCCAGAGGGTCTCCCACTCCAGTACTTGCCGTAACGCGGGCAGGCTTATCTTCCGTGTTCGGGATGGGTACGGGAGTGAACCCTGCCGCTCTGGCCGCCTTAAACCCAACCTGTGGACTCGAACCACAGTCAATACAACCTGTGTTGGACGGTGACCACTATGCCGTATACGTGCGATCCAGTTTACGCCTGGACCAGGTCACACAGCGCGAAAAACGCTCTGTTCGTGGACCAGTGCAGATGATACACTCAGATATGAGTGAATGGCTTGGCTTGTTAGTGCTCGCGGACTCAACGTCTCGTTGCCTCGACGCTAACATCCCGAGCCTATTGAACTCGTCTTCTACGAGTAGCCTCAAGAGTACCTCGTATCCAGGTGGGTTTCGAGCTTAGATGCGTTCAGCTCTTACCCCGTGGTGCGTAGCTGCCCGGCACGTGCCCTTGCGGACAACCGGTACACCAGTGGCACCCAAGCGCAGTTCCTCTCGTACTATACGCTCGTTCCTGTCAGGTACTCAAACACCCCCAATAGATAGCAGCCGACCTGTCTCACGACGGTCTAAACCCAGCTCACGACCTCCTTTAATAGGCGAACAACCTCACCCTTGCCCGCTTCTGCACGGGCAGGATGGAGGGAACCGACATCGAGGTAGCAAGCCACCCGGTCGATATGTGCTCTTGCGGGTGACGACTCTGTTATCCCTAGGGTAGCTTTTCTGTCATCAATCTGGCCCATTGAGGACCATGATTGGTTCGCTAGACCCCGCTTTCGCGTCAGCGTCCTTCGTTAGGCAGGACACTGTCAGACTATCTTGTGCTCTTGCACTCTGCGCCGGATTTCTGACCCGGCTGAGATAATCATGGGGCGCGCTCGATCGTCTCTCAAGCGCGTACCGCCCCAGTCAAACTGCCCGGCTACCGGTGTCCTCCGCCAGGAGTGAGAGTCACAGTCACTAGTGGGTAGTATTTCACGTCTGTCTCGGTGGCCCGCTAGCGCGGGTACCTGTGTAACGACTCCTACCTATCCTGCACACTAGCGACCGTGTCTCAGCGACAGCCTGCAGTAAAGCTCCATAGGGTCTTCGCTTCCCCTTGGGGGGCTCCAGACTCCGCACTGGAATGTACAGTTCACCGGGCCCAACGTTGGGACAGTGACGCTCTCGTTCATCCATTCGTGCAAGCCGCTACTGAAGCGGCAAGGTACTACGCTACCTTAAGAGGGTCATAGTTACCCCCGCCGTTAACGGGTCCTTCGTCCCATTGTACTGGGTGTTCAGATACCCGCACTGGGCAGGATTCAGTGACTGTACGAGTCCTTGCGGATTTGCAGTCACCTGTGTTGTTACTAGACAGTCGGAGCGTCCTAGACACTGCGACCTGCTCCATAGAGAGCAGGCATCCCTTCTTGCGAACGTACGGGACTAACTTGCCGAATTCCCTAACGTCGGTTGCTCCCGACAGGCCTTGGCTTTCGCCGCCATGGATACCTGTGTCGGTTCTCGGTACGGACACCATACTCGGATTTTCACGGGTTCCAGGTTGACCCAGCTTGCGGCATGCCGCCGTTCGTCCGCTTCGTGCCATTACGGCTTCCACGGAGTTAGACGATTGCACTGGGCGCGAGCCCAGCCTGGGCGACCCCGAAACGTCTCCTTTGAGTGTATGGTGGCACGGAAATATTAATCCGTTACCCTGCTTCGATTCCCGCGAGTTACGAGGAATCTTAGGACCGGCTAACCCTCGGCTGATCAGCATTGCCGAGGAACCCTTATCCATTAGGCCGTCGGGGGTCTAACCCGACTATCGCTGCTACTATGGCCAGAATTGTCGTCACCAGTCGGTCCACACGAGATCTCTCCCGTGCTTCCACCCAACTGGAGCGCCAACCTACTCGATCACTCTACAAAGAGTGCGGCCAGGTCTCGGTCGTGGATTTGAGCCCCGATCATTTTGGGCGCCCCGAACCTCGGCCGGTAAGCTGTTACGCTTTTCTTAGAGGGTAGCTGCTTCTAAGCTCACCTCCCGGCTGTCTGGGGCTCGGGACCACCTTCGATCGCACTTAATCCACAGTTTGGGACCTTAACCCGGCGCTGGGTTGTCTCCCTTACGGTACGCAGGCTTACCCCGCGCACCGGAATCCACGCGTCAACAGCGTTCGTAGGTTCGGAGTTTGACAGATGAGCCGACTCCTCTCGGAGGCGGGATCATCAATCGGTTGCTCTACCCCACGAACTACCTCGGCGTAGGTCATGCTTCGACATGTTTCGGTTGGAACCAGCTGTTGCCGGACTCGATGGGCCTTTCACCCCTATACGTGGGTCACGAGAGGGTATTGTAAAACACCAACTCTAGCAGGCCTCCACATGGCTTTCGCCATGCTTCACCTTGCCCACGCATAGATCGTCCGGATTCGGGTCGTGTCCGAATGGCTCCCCGCGCTTGAACACGGTGGCCCTCGTCGTAAGACTGCGGCCGTATTGGTTTCCCTGTGCCTTCCCGGATACTCCGGTTAGACTCGCCATTCAGACACACTCTCTGGCTCGTTTTTCAAAACGCACGACGGAACACCGGCTTCCCATGATTCCTACTGTACCCTCGCGGGTATCTCGTTTTTCATGGGACCTTGTGTGCCCCGTCGCTCAGTGGCTGACTGAGTTCAAGCCCTATTGCACCATCCGTTATGGAATACTTTTCAGCGTTCGCTCACGCTACTTGTTCGCTATCGGTCTCGAGGAGTGTTTAGTCTTCTCAGTCGATGCCTGAGATATTCTCGAGGGATATCCAACCCCCGATACTCTGGAGCTGACGCGTTCTGTACTGGTCTACGGTACGGGGTTGTCACCCTGTTTCACGCTCCATTCCAGGAGACTTCTCGTAGACGGTCCAGAAGTGAGAGTCAGTCCGAACACCACATTGCCCGTGAGGGCTTCGGTTTGGACTGTGTCGCGTTCACTCGCGGTTACTAACGATATCGCGGTTTGCTTTCTGTTCCTGCCGATACTGAGATGTTTCAGTTCTCGGCGTTCCCCATTGCGCAAAGCAATTGCAAAGAGGATTCCTATTCGGAAACCCCGAGTTCTTCGCCTCCGTGCGGCTCCCTCGGGCTTTTCGCAGCTTGGCACGTCCGTCGTCGGCTCTCGAGCCGAGCTATTCACCAGTCAGCGT
>NZ_JAKRVY010000026.1 GCF_023638055.1 Natranaeroarchaeum aerophilus
TCACCAGCGGAACGGCCAGCTAGCACGATTTCAGAATCCCCCCTGTAGGAGGATGTGAAACCGTGGTCTAGCCCGTCCGTCTCGCTGAAGAACACGCGAGCCACGTTCAGCGCCCCGATGTAATCCCGGTCGCCTTCGAACCCACACCGGGCGTTGTCACACCGGAAGTGCCCGCCCCACCAGTGTTCTTGCTGGTGGTCGGGCGATTTGCAAGTGTGGCCGGTTGAGCCACACCGGGGACACGACCGACTTGTTCCCTGTGGATAGACTCGCTCAACAGCAACTCCAGCGCAGTCTGCTCGGTATTCGATGTTCTCGATGATCTCGCGCCGCGCCCATGACGACAATTCCCACGACAACGTGCCTTCGTCCCCCGGTGGAGAGAGCGACCGCAAGTCCTCGTGGACAATCGAGTCCACGTCGTAGATGAGCGCAAGTGCGAGAACTTGGTTGGCTATATCGTGCGTCAGTTGTTCGCGTTTGTGCCGAATCTTGCTGTTTACCCGTTCGTATTCGCTCTGGATGTGTGCGAACTCGTCAGTATGCGAGCGACCATCACGGCGCAACGCGGCAAGGCGGTCGTTCAGTCGGGTTCGTTCACGGTGGAGCCGTCGCATCTTTTCGCGATCGGTGAACTGGATGAACTGTGGCGTAGACAGTTGTTCGCCGTCGTCACTGACCACCACGGCAGTCATATCTTTCCGCATTCCGCCGTCAAGCGCCAGTATGCAGTCAACGTCGTCGTTCGTCTCTGTCTGATCGACTTTGACGGGAAAGGACAGTTCGTAGTAGGTGTCACCGGTCTTTCGACGAGATGGCTGAAACTCGGGAGCCGAGAGATCGCCGTGGGCGAGCAGGTCATGAAACGTCTCGTAACCGTCACGCTCGTACTCCGTCCACGACCAGTCACCTCGTGTCTCCGGCGACAACGTGTCTGGCGTCTTGAGCCGGATGATCAACATCTCACTGTCGGCGTCGTACTGGTATTTGACGACTTGGCCGCTGGTTGGGCCGTCGTCCGCAGAGAACGGCAAGACGCCGCTATCGTACGCTGGACAGTCCTGCATTTCGAAGTACGTGGCTGGATACGCCCCGTGACGGTCGTAGTAGCTGGTGAGTTGGTCGATGAGGATGTCCACGTAGCCTGACGAGAGGTAGTCGCCGTCGTCCCAGAGCCGTTCTTTGATGCGACGTCGGTGGATGCGTCGGACTTTATACTCGGGCAACACGCTTTGAATGGACTGGAAAGCGTCTCGGCGGTCGGCGTGACTCCGGAGGGTTTCCCCAACCTTCTGCAAGATGCACCGTCGAAACCGCGATGGGAGATACAGGTCGAGTTCGTCGAACGGTTCGTGTTCATCGAAATATTTCCACGCCTGATGCGATGCGTCAGCAATCCCGTCCAGATGGACTGGCGTCCAGTGGTTTTCAAGGACATGATTGGCGACACGACGGGTGAGTGTTGCCAGTCGCTCGAATCGTTTGTCGTCCTCATCTGGGAGGCGAATCGGGAGCGAGAGGTGGTCACTCATCGGGTTTCACCTCTGACTCAACAGTGTTGACGACCTGTTGTTTTTTCGAGGAGCGCATCCCGTAGAGTTTGCCGCTGAAGCTGGCGACGAGTTTGATGAGGTCCTCAACGAGTTCTTCCTGTGCGGATTTGTCCGTCTCGTCTTCGATGACAGTGATGGTGACACCGTAGCAGTCGAAATACCGTTCAAGATACGAGAACCCAAAGCGGGTGAGTCTGTCTTCGTAGGTGACGAGAATGCGTCCATAGTCGGCTTCTTGTACGTCATCAAGGAGCGAGTCAAGTCCACGACGGTCTTCGTTGAGACCACTGCCAGCGTCGGTGTACGTATTTTCAACGCTCCAGCCGTGATCGTGAGCGTAGTCTGTGAGTCGCTCAAGTTGGCGGTCGAGGTCGCCGTTGTCTTTCTGGCCGTGACTGGAGACGCGAGCGTAGAGGGCAACACGGTCTGTTGGCCGAGTATCGCCAGCAAGTCGACGGAGTTCCCGATGTGGAATCCGTCGTTCACCACCCGGTGTCCGGGTGTAGTCGAGGTTGTCGTTCCGACACCAACGTTTCACGGTCTGGGCGTGAACACCGAGTTCATCCGCAAACTCACCAATAGAGTACGACCGTGGCATTCAGATGTTACTATTTACTACTGGTAGATACTTATAGATACTGGATTCTGTAACAGTTACACTA
>NZ_JAKRVY010000027.1 GCF_023638055.1 Natranaeroarchaeum aerophilus
ACTTCCTAGTTCTGACGGTTCGTTCCGGTGCTGTCTAGTGATTCACCAGAGCCGAGAGATTCCAATCGATGTTGTGGAGAGGCCATCTGCAGATCAGGTCCACCTTGATGATCATGGCGGTGGTGATACATGTAGAACCGACATAGTGGATTGTATTCAGGGCGGTGATATGATTTCAGCTTATTTCGTCAACGGTGATGGTGAATGTGATGACATGTGGGGGAATCTTACAATTACAGCTGGTGTCACTCAAAATGATGAGACGCACGTGATGACCAGTGCTCACGGATTCACAGATAGCGATGAGGGGACTTGCGGCGTAGATATTAGTGGAATGCCAGCGTATCAGGGCGTCACGTGCTCCGAGGACAAAGACCCCAATCTAATCGGCCACGTCCAAGACTACAGCCACGGACTTGATTTTGCGATAGTTGATACGGATGATTATGATCACAGCGTCAGTTCTGGAGTTGTCAATGAAAGGCTGGACATTGATGGATATGTGACTGAATCCGGCCTAGACTACATGGAGAGCAATAATGAAGATTGTTATAAGTTTGGAACTAGAACGTGTCATGACAGCGGCATCGTCACTGGTATCATGGAAGGCTATTCGCGTTGTGGTGAAGGGAATACTTGGGTTGAGATGACTACGCAAGCGGCGAACGGTGATTCTGGCGCGCCTCACTACCGCGAAGTCAACAGGTGGAGGGACTATCTCCAACTCATAGGGCCGCACGTGGAGCATACTACCTACCTCCGAAACGGCCGAATTCCAACACACGACAAATCCTACTGCCCTGCCGCATTCCAGATCTACGACGAGCATGGAATCTCATTTGATATGATGAGTTGTTAAATTAAACCGAAGAATATTCTTCCCCACACGGGTCATTTTAGTTCAGTAATGTGTCATGCTTCTGCAGATGGAAAGTTTATATAGGTGGTTAGATGCGAATAACACTCCTACTGATCAGACTAACATATATTGCTTATAACAGGGAAGCGTCGTAAAAGTGATAACGAGGTCTGCATGAGGGACTTAGTATTATATAGTTTACATCTCAATATTTACTGGAAATATTTTACAAATTAATAGGATCCAGAATTATGAATAAGATTATATACTAGATTGTGTCCTGATTAGAAGTATTTTGTTAGACTGGAGCGTGTCATAGAAACGTTCTCAATGAAGGAAGCAGGGTGTTGGAA
>NZ_JAKRVY010000028.1 GCF_023638055.1 Natranaeroarchaeum aerophilus
GACGCCTTGATCTCCCAACTCGGCCAGCACGAACCCCCGCAAAGCTGGGTGGACACGATTGCTGACAAGGCTGCCAAAAGGGTTCGCAGTGGACACGGTGAGAGCAACAAGGTGGACTTCTAGCCATGCAGGCAGAAATTAAGAAAGAAACAGATGATGGCTTCGGTGTTTTGGTTACCGACAATAATGGCGCTGAGCACAAGATTGGCGTCTGTTTTGATGGCGAGATAGACGGACATTTGTGCGACGCCTACGCGTCCGACCCATTCGACCGCACGCCGGCGGAAAACGAGCACAACGAACAGGCCCGGCGCTACGCCCGGTACTACGTCGCCCGGGAACGAGGCTACGAGACGATCGAGTGGCGGCACGATCCCGCCCGGTTGCTCGCCGCAGCGAGTGCTGTCGCAGAGTTAGACACCGACGACGTGACCGAGCACTTCGGCGACCTCTACGACCAGGTCCGCAGTCACTACGGAGACGTCGAGCGACCGGTCCCCCTTCCAGAGGAGGTCCGACCCGGTCACGTCAGCTACATGCAAGACATCTATCTCGGCCTGTCCGACGAGGCCATGATTGACCTGCTCACCCTGGACGATGCGGTCGAGGAGGTGTCTGTCACGGCGGGTGAGTCGATCGAAGACCGCATCGCGACGCTTCTGGAAGCTGCACCGGCCGACACTGATGTGCCAGACGCCTCGGCTCTGACGGTCGAGGCCGTCTCGGGCGTCCACATTGAGTGGGACGACGAGGCAGGCCAGTATCACACGCAGTGGGGCGCCGAACCGGATCTCGACCGTGATCCGGACGCCAGGTTCGACGTGCTGCCGTTTGCACCCGAGGACATCGAGGACTTCCAGGCACAGCTCGCCCGGAATCTGCTGTGTCAGGTTCGGGACGCCTACGTCGGGATGGGGGTTGCGCCACCAGCACCGTACCGGATTAAAGGACTCGGTCGTCACCAGATCGCGACGCTGTACGAACACGACGACTTCTACCAGCGCTATCACGATCCCGACGCCGAGATCGACTGGAACGCGCTGGAACCCGATCCAGCAGTCGTCGAATGAG
>NZ_JAKRVY010000029.1 GCF_023638055.1 Natranaeroarchaeum aerophilus
GAGCGTGTCATAGAAACGTTCTCAATGAAGGAAGCAGGGTGTTGGAACTGTGTCTACGAGCGCCAGCACCCTGCAAAACGTAGCTTCGGTCGACGACTTCTTGAATGTCGCGGCTACGGAGACAGCACCGTTGTTCGAGTACTTGGAGTTCGATTTTCTGCTTGAGTACGAAGTGTTCGCCCCCTCGAAGCGGGGGCGAACACGAGTCCACAAGCCACCAGAACTCTTCAAAGGCTTCCTCCACTGCTACTACAAAGGCATCTACGGCACACGACCAGTCACACGAGAGCTCCAAAATACATTGACGTGGCTGTCCTGTGGGTTCGAGAAACCGCCGTCACGAGACACTGTTGATCGGTTTCTCACCGATCTTGAACTGGTGGTGGATGATGTCTTCGACTGCCTTGTCGAGCAGGCCGCCTGCCGGGGCCTGCTCGACTCCACATACCGCATCGATTCGACTCACGTCACTGCAATCCAGTACAACGATGACGCGACGTGGAACTACGACTCAACTGCTGAGGAACACTACTACGGCTTCGGCTGTGTGATTGTCTCAGCTGGGCCAAAGATTCCGATTGCCGCGGAGTTCACACAACGAAAGCAAATCAATGCTGAGACGGCGATGCGCGTCACGACGGACGCGCTCGCCGTCGATACACCGATCTGGATGCTCGGAGACAGCGCCTACGACATTCTGGAGTGGCACGACTTCCTGCTGGCGCAGGGAGTCGTGCCGATTGCACCGTACAACCCACGCAATACGGACGACCCGCTTGAAATCGAATACAGGGTCGAAGATCGCATCGACAAACACGCTGAAGACATCGGCCTCAAGCAGTCAGTGCTCGACGAGACGTACGATCACCGGACGCAGGTGGAACGAACAAACGAAGCGTGCAAGGATTGCGGCCTCGGGCACGTCCGCGCCCGAGGCCGCGTCCACGCACGAACACAGGTGTTCATGGCGCTTTGTCTCCGCGTGATCGTCGCCATCACCAATTATGAACGTGGACACAATCCCGGACGGACGAAGCTCAAGACCCTGTGATTGATTCTATGACACGCTC
>NZ_JAKRVY010000030.1 GCF_023638055.1 Natranaeroarchaeum aerophilus
GGCTGCGTTGAATCACTAGATAGCGGCGGAACGAGTCAGTAAATCAAAGGAGTTGAAGCGGGAGGATGCGAGTGTCTATGACGCAAATCTCCCGCTTCACTGGGGAAGTTGTGCCGATTGCTCAAAACGTTACTGGCGATGGAAGCGAATCCGCCGCCCCAGAAGGTGGCGGCGGATTCGCCGACTATGCTCTTGTTTCCCTACATTGTCTACGGATTTACCTCGATGCGTCCTACCGGATGACGATTGACCTGCTCAAGGAAATGCCACAAATAACCGGGGAGATCGGCCTCAGCGCGGCCGATCTCCCCTCTCCATCCACGTTGTGTAAAGCGTTCGACCGAATCAGTATGAGCGTCTGCCGAGTGCTGCTGCGCCAGTCGGCGCAGCTGCACGATCCCTCGAAACACGGAGCTATTGACGCAACATTCTACGAACGATCAGCTGCGAGCCGCCACTACTGCCAGCGAATCAGCTACCGCGTCCAGAAACTCAAAGTCACGAAACTCGTCGATACAGAGTCTCAAGCCGTCCTTGACGTACACTGCTCGACGAACCGGGAAGGAAGCGACGCAGACCTTGCCGAGCAGATCGCCCGCCGGAATGCGGGCGATCTGCGGTCTCTTGCCGCCGATAAAGGTTATGACAAGCAGTCACTCCGTGAAGCACTACGTGATCTCGACATCAGACCACTGATCAAGCATCGTATCTTCGCGCCGTACGACCACGCACACAACGCCAGAATCGACGATAACCGCTACAATCAGCGCTCTATGACTGAAACTGTAAACTCGGCTGTGAAGCGCTCGCTCGGCTTCGCCGTGCGAGCGCGCTCGTGGTTCCGTGAGTTCCGCGAAATCGCGTTGATGTGTGTTGTCTATAACATAAAGCGCTTCGTCAAATGATGAATTCCAACGCCTTACAGCGATTCAACACGGCC
>NZ_JAKRVY010000031.1 GCF_023638055.1 Natranaeroarchaeum aerophilus
GGCTTTGGTGAATCGCCATACGTGAGTTAATTCGGGTGGGTGACGGCTCGTTTGATGTTGTAGACCGAACACATCAGAACAATCTCACGGAATTCTCGGTACCACGCTCGGGCACGCACGGCGTGGCCGAGCGTGCGCTTGATCGTGGAAAATACTGTTTCTGAGAGTGCTCGTTGGCCATAGGCGGCCGCATCGATCCGCGCGTTGTGCGCGTGATCGATGGGGCGGAACTCACGATGTTTGATCAGCGGTCTCACGCCTTCTTCGCGTAATTTCTCGCGTAACTCCTGCCAGTCGTAGCCTTTGTCTGCAGCGAGGCTGTGCAGGTCGCCCGCGTTGCGGAGGGCGACCTGCCAGCCAATCTGCGTGTCGTGGCGTTTCTCGGTCGTACAGTGCACGTCCAGCACAGCTTGGGAGTCTGTGTCCACGAGCGCGGTTGTTTTCAGCGTCTGGACACGATAGTTGGTGCGGCGGCAGTAGTGTTTGCTGGCGTTCTCGCGGTCGAAATACGTCGAATCGATGGCGGCCTCACCTGATGGCTCGTGCTCCTGCGCAGACAGGCGCAGGAGCACTCGCCAGACCGCCATCGTGATTCTATCAAACCACTTGACTAACGTCGAGTGATCGGGTAATTCGTCCGGTTCAAGCCCTATCTCGTCCAAAATATGTGGCATCTCGCTCAACCAGTCTAGTGCTTCGCGGTAGGATTGTTCGAGATACACCCGCAGACAGTGCAAGGAAACGACGGCGTAGTCGGCGAAGCCCCCACCCCCTTCGGGGGCGGCGACTTCGCCTCGGCCACCAACAGCATTTTTTGCCAAGGTCACTACTCTCTGCGTGAAGCGGGAAATCTTCGACATTGGACAATCGCGGTTTCCCGCTTCAACTTCCTAGTTCTGACGGTTCGTTCCGGTGCTGTCTAGTGATTCACCAGAGCC
>NZ_JAKRVY010000032.1 GCF_023638055.1 Natranaeroarchaeum aerophilus
ACGAATTACCCGATCACTCGACGTTAGTCAAGTGGTTTGATAGAATCACGATGGCAGTTTGGCGAGTGCTCCTGCGCCTGTCTGCGCAGGAGCACGAGCCATCGGGTCACGCCGCCATCGATTCGACGTATTTCGACCGCGAGAACGCCAGCAAGCACTACTGCCGCCGAACCAATTACCGTGTCCAGACGCTGAAAACAACCGCGCTCGTGGACACAGACTCACAAGCTGTGCTGGACGTACACTGTACGACCGAGAAAACACATGACACGCAGATCGGCTGGCAGGTCGCCGTCCGCAACGCGGGCGACCTGCACAGCCTCGCCGCCGACAAGGGTTACGACTGGCAGGAATTCCGCGAGAAATTACGCGAAGAGGGCGTAAGACCGCTGATCAAACACCGAGAGTTCCGCCCCATCGATCACGCGCATAACGCGCGGATCGATGCGGCTGCCTACGGCCAACGAGCACTCTCAGAAACAGTATTTTCCACGATCAAACGCACGCTCGGCCACGCCGTGCGTGCCCGAGCGTGGTACCGCGAATTCCGTGAAATTGTCCTGATGTGTTCAGTCTACAACATCAAACGGAGCGTCACCCACCCAAATTAAGCTACGTATGGCGATTCACCAGAGCCAA